>JAGQPC010000805.1 GCA_020426925.1 Planctomycetales bacterium
TGAAGCTTCTTTTGGCGACAGGTCGGGTCGCGAGGAGGAGTAACGGTCGGTGACGCAGCATCAGGCGGCGACAATGAAGAAGGCGTGTCAGAAGACGGCGCCGCTTTTCTGCGCGTTGTGCGCGAAGGGCGATCGTTCAGCGGTCGAGAGCGTCATTGCTTGTTCTTGAATAACGGCGCAGGACAGTTTTCAGACGTGTCGGCAGTCACAGGTTTTGACTGGGACGACGACGGACGTGCTCTTTGCCAAGTCGACTGGGATGATGATGGCGACTTGGATCTGTGGCTATCAAATCGCAACGGACCGCAAGTGCGATTCCTCGAAAACAGAACGACGAACAAATCGCCTGACCTGCAATTTGTTAAAGTGAAACTGCAAGGCACAAAGTCTAATCGAGATGCGATTGGCGCACGTGTTCGCCTATTCACGAAAGAAAATCCCGATCAACCGGTGACGCGAACGATGCGTGCGGGAGACAGCTTTTTGTCTCAGTCCAGTAAGCATCTGCACTTCGGTTTGGGAAAGAACGTGACAATCGACCGGATCGAAGTGCGCTGGCCTGCCGGATCGACGCAAGTTGTGCAGTCGCCTAAGGTTGGTCAAACCTGCCTGATTGTTGAGGGCGACGACAAATCAACGTATCGCAGCACTGCAGTACGGTTGATCAAAAAGTCCAAGTTCTCTCCGCCGATTGACGAAACGACGGAGCGAGCGATTAGCTTTTCCATGATCGCATTCCCGTCGGCGACTTACAAAGATTCGTCTGGATTTGACCAAGTCTTCATTAGGCCGACTTCCCAACGCGTCTTGGTGAACCTGTGGGCTGGCTGGTGCGCTCCCTGCGTCGAGGAACTGAAGGCGTTTTCCGAGCAAGCGGGCAAGCTCAACGAGCAGGGAATCGAAATCGTTGCGTTATCGACCGGAGCACTGGGAGGTAACGAGTCCGAAGTAGATGAGTCGGAACTGTTGACGCAAATGGGGTTTCCGTTTCGGAGCGGTGTCGCAGACGACGCTCTTGTTACGAAGCTGCAAATGTTAAATGACATTTTGTTTGAGGTTCGTCAGCCGTTGCCTGTGCCGACGAGCTTCATGTTGGACCGAAAGCGACGCGTCTTGGCTGTCTACAAAGGTCCAATTTCGGTCGACAGTGTGATTGCCGATACAACGCTCACTCGCAGCGCGAAAACGACTGCTGAATGGAGAGATGCGACCGTTCCGTTTTCCGGTCATTGGATTCAAACGCCGAAACGCCGACATCTATTTCAATTCGTCGAGCACCTTACGGATCTCGGGTTTCTCGATGAAGCGCGAGAGTATGTCCTACGAGATGAAAAGATATTTCTATCCGATCCTCGCTGGCCAGCACTGCACCAGCGCTTGCTCAAGCGGCCAAGATGAACTAGCCGGTAATCGCGTATTGCTTTTACGATGTGGCATAGTCGCAATTGCGAGCGAGCTGCGAAGCCAAATACTCTTCAACGTCGTCAGAGTTCATTGGCTTCCCGAACAGATATCCCTGTCCGAAATGACATCCGAGTTCTCGCAGGCGGCTGGCTTGTTCGGCACATTCTACGCCTTCTGCGACTACATCAAGCTCCATCGCAAAGGCAAGAGCTAGAATAGCTTTTACGAAATCGTGGCCATCTCGAAGCATCGATGCAACAAACGAGCGATCGATTTTCAGTGTGTCGTAGTTGTATTCGTACAACTGTGCGAGTGACGAATAGCCTGTTCCGAAGTCGTCAATGCTGATCCGCACTCCAGCTGTGCTTAGCTCCGTCAGAGCCGACCTCGCCTTGATCGGATTCTTCATGACTGTGCTTTCCGTTACTTCTAGTTCTACGCAATCGGTGTTTACTCGAGAGCGGTAAATGGCGTCAAACACGTCTGCGGTGAAACCGTTGTCAGAAAGTTGCGTAGGCGAAACGTTGATGGCTATTTTCAGAGACTCGCCGAATCGCTGCTGCCATTCAGCCAGCTGCAAGCATGCGGCTCGAAGGACCCAGCTTCCGATCGGCACGATCATGCCGCTGGCTTCGGCCAGTGGAATGAATTGGGCTGGTGGCACGTTGCCGCGAATAGGCGAGTTCCAGCGCAACAGTGCTTCGAAGCGTACGACCTTTTCTGTGGATAGGTCAACGATTGGTTGATAGTGGAGCGAGAACTGCTCCTTTTCAAGAGCTGCACGCAGTTGACTCTCCATGCCCAGGCGCGTCACCGCTTCGTCTCTCATCGATCGGCAGTACCAGCGATAACCGGCCTTGCGGTCTCGCTTTGATTGGTACATCGCCGTGTCTGCGTCACGAAGCATTTCACCAGGCGAGTTGTACTCATTGTCATAAAGTACTAGGCCGATGCTCGTTGTAATGTGGTGATCGCGACCGTCAACAATAAACGGTTTGGATGTTTCGATTTCCAGTTTGCTGAGGAACGCACTGAAGTCTTTGTTGCCGCCAACATCTGACAGTAAAACTACAAACTCGTCTCCGCCGAATCTTGCAACGCTGTCGTACGTCCCCAACGACCTTTGCAAACGTCCCGCGAAATCACTGAGCAGGCGATCGCCGGTCGAGTGGCCGTAAATGTCGTTGACGACCTTGAAGTCATCGAGGTCAATGAACGCAATGGCAAAACAGTAGTTGGCATCACGGCCGGCTTTCGTCATGGCCGCAGCCAACTCTTCATTGAGCTTAGTTCGGTTCGGCAAACTCGTGACCGGATCCGTAAGCGCAACGCGCATTAATTGAGATTGCAGATCCTGGCGTTGGATTGCGTAGTGAATACAACGTGAGGCTATCTGGTAGTTCACGTCGTCCTTTGATAGATAGTCCTGTGCTCCGTGTTCTACTGCCTTCAGCGCAATTTGTTCATCGGCGAGCCCGCTCAATACGATTATGGGTATACCGCTAACAGCTGCTCGAAATCGTTTTACTGTTTCAAGTCCTTGAGTCTCGACCAGCATCAAATCGAGCAGCACAACGGCGATGTGGTCGTGATCGCAGGCAGCTATTCCGTCCGAGAGTGATTCTGCACAGATAGGTAGAAACGGGCTGCCAGCACGCGCCAGTATATTACGGACCAAAGAGCGATCGTCGTCGTCATCGTCAACGATCAAGATCTTGATTTTTGAATCTGTCACGGACCATTCCTCTATAGTGCGCTAGAAAAGAATGCACCGCGCGTGGGTCAATGTCAAACTCCAGCGGGAGCGCCTCCACGGCCGTTGTGGAAATCCGTATCGCTTGCATTCGCAATGTCGGGAACCCGAATCTTGAGTGCGGATGCGTACGATTCGTCGCAATCGTCAGACTGAGAACTGTCGGACTCGTTTGTCACGACTTGGAAGAATTCGTTGAGTTTTCAGGAAAGTGAAACTTTAACTGCTCGATGACAGCGTCATGACGAATGGGCGTGGAGTACGTGGAAGGTCTAGAGTCGCTTGTTTGGTTAATTGACTGGAGCTTGTCGTGGAACAGATGGATGAAATCGTAACGGAGTTCTTAGTAGAGAGCTACGAAAACCTAGACCAGCTGGACCGCGACCTAGTTGCGTTGGAGGACGTTCCAGATGACCCAGAGCGTCTCGCTAGTATTTTCCGAACGATTCACACGATCAAGGGATCTTCAGGTTTTCTTGCCTTTCCGAGGCTTGAGCATCTGACGCACGTGGGCGAGAACTTGCTCGTGCCGCTGCGCGACGGCCAGCTTCGTCTTACCAACGAAATTGCCGATGGCCTGCTCAGCATGGTCGACGCTGTTCGGAACATGCTTCGGGATATCGAAGCAACGGGAGTCGAAGGCGAGCCTGATCACGACGCTCTTTTGAAACAGCTGGAACAGCTGCGTTCGCCGAATGATGCTAAGAGCGAGGCCGATTCGCCGTCGGTTGACGCCGAGAGTGAGGGTGACTCTAGTGCTGACAAGCCCGCCGAGCTTGAAGCTGCAACTGAACCAGAAGTAGAAGCAGCGAGCAATCAAGCAGATGCCAAAGTCCCGGAGAAAGTCCCGGGCGCTGACACGACGCCGGAAATAAAACCGCCAGCTCCACAAACGCAACAGGCCGAACCGGACCAACGGTCCCCCTTAGAAGGCGAACGAGGGCACTCGCTCGCAGATACGACGGTTCGCCTTGACGTGCAGCTATTGGACCGGCTGATGAATTTGGTCGGCGAACTTGTGCTGGCCAGAAATCAGATTCTTCAGTTCAGCCAGCAGATCGACGACGCTCCGATCGCCGTTGCGTCTCAGCGACTAAATCACATCACGACTGAGCTTCA
>JAGQPC010000806.1 GCA_020426925.1 Planctomycetales bacterium
GCCTGAAATCGCGCAATCGCCGTGCAGTTCGCGGCATCGCTCATCGCAAAATGAATCACGAAGCTTAAGAAAATTGCTGAACGCCTCCTTGTCTGCGGCCTGCTGTGCTTGTAGCTCCGCTTCTTCTCGGTGTTTCGCTGCCATGGCTTGAATGCGTTTTTCTGCCCGTGCTTTTTTCTCCTCCGCTACGAGCCTTGACGGTTTGAACCCCTTACGAAAACCGTAATCCTTCTCAATAGCGCACCGGAGCCAACCCGGCGAGACCACGTCGCCGTTCTTCTTGCGATCGTCGTAGTTTTCAATTTGATCTCTTATCTTCTCGGCATCGAATCGCTGCACCAATTCGACGGCGTTGTCGACACCGCGGTTCGAGAGTTGTCTAGCCAGATCGGGGACGGGGGTCCGTGGATCTTGCACTCGTTTTCGTCTTTCCTTCCTGGTGATCTGAACTTGTTTTGAACGACCCAGTTGCTTGATGGTGCAGACGATTCCGAATCGCTTTAACTCAGCGAATGGCACTGCAAGCGATCGGGTCAACTCGGATTCAAACTGTCCTGGTTTGAAGCCCAGCTTTTCTTCTGCGAGCGATCGAAGCCCGATTGCGAAATGCTGTCGTTTCCAAAGGCGTTTGTTCGCGTACCGAAAGAGTTTCTTGGCGATCCCTCCCTTTACTGCACGGTATTCATCGAGGTCGAACGTCGCCAGATACCCTTCGGCAAAACTCTGATAGAAGGGGGCGCCCCAACGAATCCAAGAACGTGGACCTCGCTGAGCTCCACTCGCAGCGCGGGCCATATCGTATTTCTCGCGGGTGAACAAATGCGACTCGTCGATGATGTGAAACTTCTTATCTACCCAGCTCGCTGCGACACGGTCGTAGAATGCGTTTTCCGCAACTATCCAAACTCCGCCGATCCGATTGATGGCTCGATCAATCTTGGCGTAATTCGGACCAGTGTCTCGCCACCCAATTGCCTTTAGAATCTCGTAGCGAGTGAATTCAAGTCGAGTCGAATCACACCCCTGTCGGCGACGGTCGTATGTAAGAGCTTGAAATCCCACGTAGACTTGATCGTCTTCGATTGTCGGTCTGCCATATTTGCTGGAAAACGACATGCTGACGCGACGTACGGCTGATTGTCCGGTTTCGGGCTCCCTCGCTTCGTGCTCGAACAAGAGCTCGTCGATCGAACGGCTGGCACGGTTACTGGCACTAGAGAATGAATACTCGAGGAGATTCATCTCATCCTTGCCAGTGGTGTAGCAGATGGAGAGGGGGGATCTCTCATCGCTCGACTTATCCGCAACAACCAAGTTCACAAATCTTCAGCATCAACTCACTGTTGATGATCCTTTGTATTCAGAGTTAGTAAGTTAGGCCGTTCCATTTGCCCTTTAATTCCAACGACTTACGTCAACAAATCTGGGTCAATCGACGGTATATGCTGGGTCAATCGACGGTATGCCTTGGGTCAATCGACGGTATGCCTTGGGTCAATCGACGGTATCCATTTGGGTCAATTGACGGTATTTCTTGGGTCAATCGACGGTATGGTTCAACCGTTCGAATTCGGCGGTCCCAAGACCTTTTCGGTTCTTGAATATCAGCATCGAAACGATCACGAAACCGATTTTTTCACTCACCTGAAAGACTCCTTCCCTCGCTCGCCAGCGCCTCCTTTATCAGCTCCGCATCTACGAGCAAACAGATCGCATCTCGTACCTCGGGACGTAGCTGCGGCCACATAGCGATGAGTTGTCTCAGGATGATTTCTTGGTGGTCATCTTTTGTTTTTGATTCTTGGTCGGGCATTCGCTTCTTCCTTTCGTATTAGTCGCGCACTTTTGAATACCGCCGGCGCATGGATGGTGAATCAAAACAAGTGCTTGACGTCACTCACTTGATGCCCAAACGCAAGGGCCGTGGGAATCTAGAGATCGCCGCTTCCACGGCGGCGTTGCCCGGTCTGGTGCTGGGCATTCGCCACCACACCGTGGGCAAGAAGTCATCTCCCGCGTTGAGAACCACTTCGCCGTGCACTTGGTGCAGACGTAGTACAAACGCTCATTTGCAGTTGAAGTTTGAGAGTTCGACTTATGCATCGCGGTCCTCCTTTGCTCGAAGAGCCAGGGAACCATCGATGAGAGTGAAAATCGCCTCTCGAACATGAGGCGGTAGATTCGGCCATGCACGCCGAATGTAGTCTATGGAGGGAGAGAAAGATTCGCTGCCACTCAGCGTCAGTTCGTGACTGTTAGCGTCATGATTCCGCTGCCATACCGCTGCCAAAGCACGGGGCGAATTCGTAAGTGGTTTGCCGTCAACAGGTTGGGGAAACGTATCTGCGGGTTCGATCCCCGCCGCCTCCACTTTTGACTTTTAATGTCAGCCGATGACTTTGGCTGACGAACAGTGACATAACCCTTGCTCTCGCAGGGGTTTTTGTCGTCTGCGGCACGCTTTTCTGCTCCGCCGTCGCTGTCAGCACGTGACTCGTGAAATAAAATCAAGTCGCGCATTAATGTTGCTTGGCTCGCAGCTCCCTATCAACCGAGTCGTGTGCGCTGATTTCTAAGCTAAGAGAGCAACTCGTCAACCCGCACCAACGGTCTTTTGTGCCCATCCGGCTGCGCCCATGACGGCAGCATCGTCTCCCAGTTGGGCTGCGACGACTTGGAATGTGTCGACGTAAGTGGGAAGAACTCGTTTGGTGGCGCTTCGCGTCACAGAGTTAACGAAAAGCTCTGGCATGGCTTCGACAAGTCCACCACCGAGAATCACTTTTTCGGGCAGCAAGAGATTAACGAGATTGCCAACCGCAACGCCGATGCTGCGTGCAGCGTTCTTGATGATCTCTTCGACAGCTTTGTCTCCTGCAGCGACTGACCGAGCAAGAACCTTGCTGCGAATCTCGCTCAGGTCCGTACCAGCTTCCGCGCGCAAGTTTGGTGCGTCTCCGCGATAGGCGGCTTGCGCGGCGGCAGCGGAAATGGCCAAGCGACTTGCAACGGCTTCCAAGCAGCCTCGTCGCCCGCAACCGCACAGTGGCCCATCAGCAGCGATTTGCATGTGGCCAACTTCCATGCAGCTGCCAGTTTTCCCGCGAATGACTTGGCCGTCGTAAACGCAGCCTCCACCGATTCCTGTTCCAGGAAAAACGCCCAGCACACATCGCGTTCCGCGACCCGCACCGAAACGGTATTCTCCATACACACCAGCATCGACATCGTTCATCAAGACGACTGGACAATTAAAATGTTTTTCCAGATGGTCTTTGACTCGCACATCTTCCCAACCGAGATTGGGAGCACTCATGATGATGCCGTTATCCAAATCGAGCGGACCAGGCGCACCGATACCGATTCCACCCAGATCCTTGTGATCGATGTTGACTTCTGCAAGAGTCGCTTCGATCAATTTCGTGATTCGGCTGAGCCCTGTTTCTGAACCCTTGTGACCTTTGGTTCGGTCTCGCTGCTGGCTCAGTCCGTAGAAGTTTGAATCGAACGCTTGGGCAAGCATTTTTGTCCCGCCCAAGTCGAATCCGATCCAACACCGTGTATCCTTTTGTGTGTTTTCCATGCGAGCATTCTACGGGATCGGATCGCAAGTTCCAATAAGCTGCTGCGTGAGCGATGTGGCGTTTTTGCAACAGTCTAAGTACGGAAAGTCGTAACCTAGGTAGCTCGTTGTTGGCAAGCTAAGCTTTCGATGCGACGCGATTCGTCGAATTCGCTCCTGGCAAAAACTTTGTCGACGAACCTCGCCTATTGCTAAATTCCTAGCTTAGTTTGTTTTGGAGAGATCGATGTTTGGAACCAAAATTCGTACTGCGGCAATTTTCGTAGCTGTTGTCTCAATCCTGGCCGTTGCTCCAGCTGCCGCGGAAGCTGGCTGCCACTGCAACGTGTGCTGCAAAGTTTGTTGTCAGCCGCCGGTACACAAGACTCTATGCGTGAAAGACCCATGTGGCTGCTGCAGCTACACTGTGCGAGTGTGTCTACCAGCCGCATGTTGCAATGAAGCTCCTTGCACTACGTGGCGACGAGGACTATTCGGCAGAAAGATTGCAACCTACACCTGGAGGTGTTGCGGTCACAGTCTTGAAGTTGTCGTTACACGTCGTGGACAAGCCTTCGTTCGCTAGTCGTTTGCAAACGCGAGGTGCCAAAATAGGCTTACAGAACGCCGCTGTTCCGCTCAAGATTGCGAGCTAAACGCAAACGCTCTCGCAAAACGGCGAGAGCTTCCGCTTCGTTAAGCTCGGGGCGTTGGTGGCGAGTTCCGTCCAGTGTCACTCGAAACGCCATATCAAATAGCGTCGCTCCGAGCAGCTTTTCCTCATTGTCCATTGTGTAACCTTCTGCCGTGGACCGATGTTCTTGCTCCTGCGGGACCTGCTGCGTGTTGCTGTTTCCGTTCCCCTGCAGTCGATCAACATCCACATACAGGTTGTGTGATTTGCGCCGATTGTAGCGAGCTTGCGTTTGGTTTTGTCACCAAGAAAACCGTCACGCTTCAATATCACAACGTATAGTTGGACTCTGGCATGTGATTATCTGCGAGTTACGAGGCAACACGATGACAAATCCGAAACTGTTGGCCGTTGGATTAACACTCTTTGGAGCAACGGTCATAGACGCCGCTCCGCTCAATCGGCCGTGCGGTCCGAACTCGGTGCCTTTGTTGAATCTGATCATTCCTCAGGGAGCCGCTGGCGCAGATTTCCGTCCGGCTTGTCGGCATCATGACGCCTGTTACGCGAAGTGCTCGGGAAAGTCGAAGCAGCAGTGTGATTGCGAATTCTTGCACGGCATGTTGAAGGCCTGCGAATGCTCTCGCAATCCAAAACGTTGCCGGCGCCGCGCCAAGATCATGTATCGGGCCGTGGATCGATTCGGCGACGCCGCCTACGGCTACTAAGACGCCGCTTCGGCTACTACAACATCACAGAAACCGCCTGAAGGCGGTACTACAAACGTGTTGCCTGTTGCTCGTTGACTCTAACTCAGGCAGGCTACCTATTCTTCTGCAGCGGTAGTGTTCTTTGCAACTTTCTTTTTAGCCGTCTTCTTTTTAGCGGTCTTTTTCTTTGCGGCTTTCTTTTTAGCTGTCTTTTTCTTTGCGGCTTTCTTTTTAGCTGTCTTCTTCTTTGCCGTTTTCTTTTTCGAAGCTTTCTTCTTTTTGGCCGGAGCACGGGCTGCACGCTCGGCCAGCAAATTTAACGCTTGCTCAAACGACAGATCTTTTGGTTCGGTGCCCTTTGGCAACGAAGCGTTCGTTGTTCCGTCCGTCACGTACGGACCATAGCGCCCATCGAGAATCTTGACGACATCGTCGGTCACGGGTGACTTGTTCTCGAACGTTTTTAGCGGTTCCTTCGCTGCACGACGACCGCGAGTCTTCGGTTGTTTGAGTAGCTCGACGGCTTGTTCGAAAGTCACTTCCAGCGGAGAAACATCCGCTGGAAGTGAACGCGTTTCTTTGCCGCATTTGACGTATGGTCCATAGCGCCCGTCATGTGCCATGACCGGCTCTTTGAGCTCATCGTAGACGCCGAGATTTCGCGGCAAGGACAGCAGCTTAACGGCGAGTTCCACATCAACTTCTTCAGGCTTGATGCCAGCGAGGATGCTCGCGTTTTTCTTGTCTTCGTCGTCGGGTTCGCCCAGCTGAACGTATGGACCAAAGCGACCGTGTTTGACGTAAATCGGTTTGTTAAACTCTGGGTGAATTCCGATCGGCTCTTCAGGGACATCGGCGGCATTGAGCAATGCCAACGCACTCTCAACCGTGATTTCATCCGGAGCAGTTTCCGGAGCGAGACTTGCCGTGCGACTTCCTTGCTCCAAAAATGGGCCGTACTTGCCGACGCGCAGCACGATCTCGTCGCGGAACTCACCTTCCGTTGGCGTCCCGACTGAAAAGCAATTCAATGTCCGTGGATCGATCTCTTCGCTTTTCGCGTCCAAGCTTGGTTTCAGCCCAGGTTTGCCATTACCAAAATAGAAGTCCTTCAGGTACTTTTGGCTTTCGGCTTCCTTGCGACTAATCGCGTCGAGCAAATCTTCCATCTCGGCCGTGAACTGGTAGTCAACCAGCGTCGGAAAATGTTCTTCCAGCAGCCGCGTTACGGAGAACGCGATCCATTCTGGAACGAGCGCATTTCCCTTTTTGAAAACGTACCGAGTTTCAATCGTTTGGATGATAGACGCGTAAGTACTCGG
>JAGQPC010000807.1 GCA_020426925.1 Planctomycetales bacterium
AGACTACGCGAACGGAGAGATCGGTGACGATGGCATCCACGATATCGACATGGCGTGCTGGGGTCTGGGAGTTGAAACTTTGCCATCGCAGATTACAGCACGTGGCAGCAGAATGATGCTTCACGGTCATGCCAGCGACTACCCTGACAACATGCACGTCACGTACGAGTATCCAGACGGTCGCTTGCTGGTTTATGAAAACTATCCCTTCACGTCGTACGGCTTGTACGGTTTTGACAACGGCAATGTCTTCTATGGAACCGAAGGATATATGATCTTTTCTCGGCGAGGCGCGTTTAGCGTGTTCGTGGGACCGAAAAACAAAAAGGGGCCAACGGAAGGAAAAGAGCTTCGCGGCCAAACCGGCTATCCAGAACACATGGCCGATTTTCTAGACGCAGTTCGCTCGCGTCGATTGGAAACAAATGCCAATGCAGAAAAGGCACACTTGTCTTGCGCAGTTGTGCACCTAGGCGAAATTGCATTTCGTACCGCTGGCCGCGTCGACTTCGATCCCAATACTCAAAAGTTTGTTGGATGCGACGAAGCGAACGCATTGCTGGACAAAGAATACCGAGAACCTTTTGTGCTGCCCGCCGTTTGATGTTCCGTGACGGTGGAACTTGAACGGTTCGCGTGTTTGCGTTCGCGCATAAAAAAGAGCTGCAACTTACAGCTCTTACGTCTCTGTCGCATCCGAAATCGATGGCGACTAGTTGACCATGTCTTTAAGTGCTTTGAGTGGTCGAATTTTTACTTGCTGAGAAGCTGGCTTTGGCTTGGTGATGATCATCTCACCTGGGTTGAACGGATTCTCTCGCTCTTCCCCGCCTTTCACAGCTGGCTTGTACTTGGTAACGATTTTGCACAATCCAGGAAGTGTGAATGACTTTTCGTCGGTTTTCTTTCCAGCGCTCAAGGCCCTTGAAATCTGTCCAGACAGCGACTCGAACACGGCAGCCACGTCCTTCTTGTTCAAGCCGGTCTCTTCGGCGATCGCGTTGAAAATCTCGGTCTTTGTTGGTGCTTTCTTCGCAACAGCTTTTGCCATTTGGGTGACCCTCCTTGACAGGTCTATCATTAAAAACTCGTTGGAAACACGTCCGTCCGTACTCAGGACGGGATGATTAAATTATGGCATACGGGAAAATGCAACCCGGAAACAGGCGAAAATACTGCCCACACCTCATAACTTTCTTTGGTTTCGCAGGCAAAGTAACCGGTAAGATCGGCCCTGTCGGAACGATTCGAGAACACATCGAGTCGAATTTGATACGATGAAATGCAAAGTTGGTCGTAGCCAGCCGATCGATTTACGCGTAACGTAAAATGTTATAGAGTTTTGACTTACGGTCTTCGGGGGGATTTTCGCCCGTGGATTCTTCGATGGAGCAAGGGATTCCGATGCCAGAACAATCGTTAGAAGCGGTTCGAGCGAAACAGGTTTCTCTTCGCTGTTTCTTCGTCGCCGTTTTTTTCTGCTTTTTGCCGGCTGTTTTCGGGTTTGGACAGTATCGGAGCCGTGTTTTAGTTACCTCGCCAAGGGAGTATCAGCGAGTTCTTGAGCTGGCCCAACGCGACATTGACAACGCTGAATACGCCAACGCGATCGAACGACTCGACAAGCTGATGAACGGCGAAGGCGATCAAAGTCTCAAAGAAGACTTCTTCGTCGGGCCTGCCAATTCGGCTCGATTCGACGCGAGCCTTCGAAGCCGAGCGGAACAGATGCTGGCTAATTTGCCGAAAGCAGCGCGAGACTTGTATCAATTGCAGTATGGCGCAGAGGCTCAAAGACTGCTCGAATCGGCGCTATCTGAATTCGACATTGCCAAGCTCGCTGAAGTACGACGCCGCTTTGGAGCAACGGACGCCGGCGTGATTGCCTCGATGGTCATTGGCCGCCATCAGCTTAACGCTCAGCGTCCGATGGCTGCATTGCTCTGTTTTGAACGCTTGAGTCAATCGGATCCAGCTCGTCAGAAGTTTGGCGCCGAACTAACGTTGCTGCATGCAATCGCTGCGCGACGATCGGGCCAAGACGAAAAAGCAATGAAGTCGCTCGTCGCATTAAAGCAACAGCTGTCGAATGGCAAAGTCACAATCGGCCAAGAACAGGTCGACTTGTTCACCGACGATTCGAATGCAATCCAATGGCTAGACGAAGTCGCGGGCCTAGTCGTCGTGACAGAAACCGTGCCTGTTTCCGAGTGGCTGACGCACCGTGGCGATAGTCAACGCAATGCGAACGCCGCTGGATCGATGCCTTTGTTAAACCGCCAATGGACTGTGCCGGTAACGAATCCACTAACCGACGCCGAATTGATCGATCGCTTGCAGACACGAGCCAGAGAACACCTCACGCCATTGGTTCCGTCCATTCAACCTTTGATTACGGCCGATACGGCGTTCATTCGCGGGACTCAACACATCGTTGCCGTGAACATGAGCAATGGAAAACGCATTTGGTCGTTCGGTGATTTCGACCATTTCAGCGGCAATTCGGGGCAAACGGCTTCAGAACGAAATACTACAACCGAACATCGACTGTTGAACGATTCCGTTTACGGTCGGCTCGCAAGTGACGGGCGTCTTTTGTTCCTAGTCGAGCGACTGAATCCGGACAGCGCTGATTATCGCTCGTATCAACAAGATCCCGTGGGTCGTTTTCCTCAGGTGATGCCGACGAGCGCTGAACCGAACTTTCTGATCGCGCTGCACATCGCGAACGAAGGCAAGTACCACTGGAAGGTCGGCGGCAAGACGGGTGAACAAGAGCCGAAATTAGCTGGCGTATTTTTTCTCGGCCCGCCCATCGTCGCAAACGACGAACTGTACGTGATCGGCGACCGCAACAACGAAATCCTGCTATTCGCGCTGGAACCTGACACGGGAAAACTCATTTGGTCTCAGCAGCTCGCACACAGCGACACACGTAGTCGATACGTCTACATGCGGAGCCCTCGAAGAACCGTAGGTGCAGTTCCGTCTTTCGCGAATGGAATTCTTGTGTGCCCCACCAGTTCCGGTGCCGTTGTCGCAGTTGATGTTACCAGCCGATCGCTGCTGTGGGGTTATCAGTACCCGATCCTTACGAATCAGCGCCGTTCTAATCGCTTGACATCGGGACCAGTACCAAGTGGTAATTGGCTCGATTCAACGGCAGTGATTTTCGACGGGAAGGTGTTGTTGACTCCTATTGAGTCTGACGAGTTGCATTGCTTGAACCTTGCAGACGGAAGCTCTGAATGGGCCCGATCGCTGCAACGCACCAGCGACAAACTCTTCGTCGCCTGCGTCTATTCAGACGTCATCGCCATCGTGGGCAAACACGATGTCTACGGTGTTGACCTCAAGGACGGTCAGCAGCGATGGAAGACGTCTTTGGCCGAAGCAGGTAGCCCGTTCAAAGACATGCCCTCTGGCTATGGATTTCGGGCGGACAAACACTATTTCCTGCCTACCATGGAACGGCTACTGAAGATCGATTTGACAAATGGCGACATCGTCGACGCGATTAAGTGCGATGAAACGTTGGGAAACATTGTTCCCTACAAAGACCATATCGTTTCATTGGGGCTCGATTATCTTCGTCGCTATCATCGGCAGGATCGCCTCGCAAATGCCGTCGCTAAAAAGCTTGAGGAATCTCCAAACGATCCATGGGCACTCGAGCAGCACGGGGCTCTGTTGTTCAAGGAAGGACGAGTTAAAGAAGGTGCGGAGGCGATTGCCCGCGCGATCCAAGTCTATCCTGCCGACGTGCCTGAACGAGACGAAGCCAAGCGTTTGTTAGTGTCCGTGGCTTTGGCGGCACTGGAGGAAAACTACGCAAAACATTCCGCGTTGGCGGACGATATCGAGCAATGGATCGAACGTCCGGAAGATCGACAACGATATTTGCTGGTACGTGCAAACGGACTTTTGACAGCAAGTCGACCCAAAGAGGCGCTCCAGGCGTTTACATCGCTGATCTTCGACTATCCGCGCAAAGTCGCCTATTCAAAAACCATCATCGATGAAAAGACGCAGCATGTTGTTCGTCATGATCGAAGTGTTCGAGCCGGTGTGCAAACAGCCCTCTCGCAATTGCCTGACGCAGACGCGCAGAGTTTCCTGGCGGTGCTGCAGCAGCGGGCCCTTGACGTTCTTGCCACACGTGACCGCGTTCGCATTCGCCGATGCTTGGACGAACTGGGAACGCTTCGCGTTGCCGAACCGCTCCGAGTTTATCTCGCGCAGCAACTTGCTGAAGACAATCCAGCAGAAGCAGAGCAGATCTTGCTTCCAGTGCTTAGCTCGAACAACTCTGACCTCGCTGCACAGACGCACTGTTTGCTAGCCGAGATTTACACAACGGCTGACTACTACAAAGAAGCGGCGAAGCTATATGCAATCGCGAAAAGCAAGTGGCCAGACGCTCAGGTTGGTGACGGAGAAACGGTCGAACAAAAAATTCGGAAATTCGACGCGACTTCCTCAGTCGGCCGTCAGTTGCGAACATCCGATACTTGGAATTACGGGGCTACGTCGTTTGGCACCAGTCCTCGAACAACAGTTGGCCAGCGTGCGACTTACACGATTCCGGTTGTGTCACAAAGAACTTCGTCTTCGTTGGATCCAAACTTTGATTTATGGCACAGCTACAACACGCTGGTCGTTACCGATCGATTGGGAAGAGAACGATCTCGCATCACCGCGACGATGAACACGACTAGCTCGTCGTCCGTGCGGCCAACAACGAGTCATCAACTTGGAACCATGAGCTTAGTGAACCTCGGCAATGTCGTTGTCGCGGTCAATAACCTCAATGCGATCGATCCAACAAAGCGTACTCGCCGCGGCCTGAGTGCATCAAACGTAATGTGGCCAGAAAACTACAACAGCTCCACACCGATTACTACTCAGAGCGCACAGATCGATCGCTCGGCAGAGTACTGGAATCAAGAAATGCCGTTCCCCCGTAACCGACAGATCTACGCGATTGCGTCGGTGTCGGCTAACGGTATCGTGTATCTCAAAGAGACTCAATTGATATGCGTCGATCCTCTGACCGGTGAAGAAGTCTGGTCTCGAAATGACGTTAAAGCGAATTCGCGAGTCTGGGGCGATGGCGAGTTTGTGTTCGTCGTTGAATCACCGCGGTCGAAGTTATTGCAGGGTGAAGTTAAGTCTAACGTTGCTCGCGTGTTCCATGTCAACGACGGAAGCGAAGACACGAATGTCAGCATTCCGGATTCAAAACGAATTTGGACAACGTTTGGACGCAACGTCTTGACGTGGGATGACGTGCCGACGAACGATGACAACGATGTTCGCAACTTGTGCCTGGTCGATCCAATCACGCAGACAAAGTTGTGGCAGCGTGAGTTCGTATTCTCAGAAGTCCGAAAACCATCCGACGGCGATCCAATCGTTGTGGAAGGTGCAGGATGCGTTGTGGACGACGGATTTGTCGCAATCGTCGAGCCCAGCGGAGGCTGTACCGTGCTGGATGTACGCACGGGTGAATCCGTTGGGAACGCGGTGTTCGCCACTGGCAACCGAAAGATCTATCGCGTGACATTGCAGGTGTCCGACAGTCAGTTTACGGTCGCCGTCTTGTTTCGAATGCGTTCCGAGCGGAATGCGCAATACTCGTACTACAAACCTACGACGGAAGTATCCTTGTGCGATGGGATCGTCCATGCGATCAGTAGGAAGACCGGCCAGCCGCTTTGGGAACGGCCCATGGAAGTGGAGCGTTTTGGAATGTTTGACCGTCTGCCACGCGACCTTCCCGTCATGCTATTTGCCAGATTAACTCGGCCAAGGTCGAGTGGGCAGGCGTCACGTTCGACGCAGCGGCGAGCAGACATCGTGTGTGTTGATCGACGTGACGGCAGGCTGCTGTTCGCTTTGGAACGCCAGACGGTCCCGAGTTCGGAATATCGTGTCGAGGCAAATTCAGAGCAGTCGATAGAATTTCGGTTGCCTAACAATAAGTCGTACCGTCTTCAATACAGTGATCATCCGCTGGCTCCGTCACCTCCAGCAGATGTCCGATTGAATTTTGAGACAGACTCGGCTGGGCAAGCAACGTCTGACGATTCCGATCAGTCGGATAGCGATCTAGACGACTTTGACTTCGAAGACAGCTAACCGCGATTGTTGCCGAGAACACTTCAAACCGGCGATTTGGCGGAGCAGACGACACGTCCAGAGCAACGTATAATTGAACCTGCTGAAGCCAGAGTTGCCGCAGCGTCAATAAATACGGAACAAGCGTCAATTCACTTCACACGACACGGAACTTAGGAAACGGTGCGGATCGAAGGGCACGCATGACCAACAACTACGACGAATCTATACAAAAACTCAGTCAGGCGCGAGAGCGTGTTCTTGAGCAGCTTTCACGAATTATCGTTGGACAACACGACGTGATTGAAGAGCTGATGATTACGCTCTTCAGTCGAGGTCATTGCTTGCTGGAAGGAGTTCCCGGGCTGGCGAAAACGTTGATGATCAGCACGCTCGCCAAAACACTGAACCTTTCATTTAACCGTGTTCAGTTCACGCCCGATTTGATGCCCGCCGATATCACGGGCACCGAGATCATCGAAGAGAATAAGTCCACGGGGGCTCGCGAGCGTCGATTCCTGGAAGGCCCGCTTTTCGCCAACGTTATCCTGGCCGACGAAATCAACCGAACTCCGCCGAAAACTCAAGCCGCGCTGTTGGAAGCAATGCAAGAACGGCAAGTCACTGTCGGGCTCGTCGGCCGCGCGATGGCGGATCCATTCTTCGTGCTCGCCACGCAAAACCCGATCGAGCAAGAAGGAACGTATCCGCTGCCAGAAGCTCAACAAGATCGATTCATGTTCAAAATCTACGTCGAGTACCCCAGCTTCGACGAAGAATTTGAAGTTGCTCGACGCACAACCAGCACGGATGTCGCTAACGTAGAGCCGGTGTTGAGTGCCGAGGAAATCATTAGCCTGCAACAAACGGTTCGCAGCGTTCCTGTGTCTGACCACGTGATTCGATACGCGCTGTCACTCGTGCGACAAACTCGAGTCGGAGGTAATGGAACTCCCGAAATCATCGAGGAAATGGCAGCCTGGGGGGCAGGGCCTCGAGCGGTTCAGTTTCTCATCATCGGCGGCAAAGCACGCGCGTTGCTGCACGGTCGAAGTCAAGTGTCTACAGACGACATCGCAGCGCTTGCCAAACCAGTGCTTCGCCATCGCCTGGTCGTCAATTTTGCCGCCGAAAGTGACGGTGTCACATCTGACCAGATTATTGACGAACTAGTGCGAATTACGCCTTCGAAGGAAGACGAACTTACGAACGATGCCCGATTCCAAAAGATTTTT
>JAGQPC010000808.1 GCA_020426925.1 Planctomycetales bacterium
CCCACTCGATCGTCGCAGGCGGCTTGCTACTGATGTCGTACGCGACGCGATTGACGCCGCTGACCTCATTAATGATGCGAGTTGACACTTTGCCCAGCAATTCATACGGCAAGCGGCTCCAATCGGCCGTCATGAAATCGTCCGAATCGACGCAACGTATGACGACAGTGCTTTCGTACGTGCGAGCGTCGCCCATCACGCCAACGCTTTGAATAGGAAGCAACACCGCGAACGCCTGCGCCGTCTTGCGGTACAGTCCGGCCGCTTTGATCTCTTCGATCAAAATGGAATCAGCGACGCGAAGGATCTCCAATCGCTCTTTTTTGATCTCACCCAAACAGCGAACAGCCAACCCAGGCCCAGGAAATGGATGACGCCAAATCAAGTCTTCCGGCAAACCAAGTTCCAGCCCTAACCGGCGACCTTCGTCCTTGAACAGATCTCGCAAAGGCTCAATTAGTTCAAACCCCAGCTCGTCTGGCAAGCCGCCAACGTTGTGGTGCGACTTAATCGTCGCCGCTGGACCATCTGGTGCAGCACCGCTTTCGATCACGTCTGGATAGAGCGTGCCTTGTGCGAGAAATCGAGCGTCTTCGATCTTCGCGGCTTCTGCTTTGAAGCAGTCGATAAAAAGGTGCCCAATCCGAATGCGTTTTTCCTGAGGATCTTCGATGCCGGCTAACGCATTCAGGAATAGCTCTTCGGCATCGACGACATGCAGGTCGGTCTTGAAGTGGTTGGTGAACTCGTAAATTACGGCCTTGGCTTCGCCCGCTCTCAACAGGCCGTTGTCGACCAAAATACACGAAAGCTGATCGCCGATGGCCCGGTACAAGAGTGCGGCAGTGACCGCCGAATCCACACCGCCTGACAAACCGCAAATGACGCGATCGCTGCCGACTCGTTGTCGAATGTCTTCGACGACCTCGTTCGCGAAGTCTCCCATTTTCCACGTGCCATCGCAGCCGCACACTGAATGCAAAAAATTTCGCAGAATCTTCGAACCCAAAGGTGTATGCGTTACTTCCGGATGAAACTGCAATCCGAATACCGGAAGCGTTCGGTGCTTCACTGCGGCAAATGGGCAAGTGCTCGTTTGCGCAAGCGGCTGAAAGTCGTCCGAAACACCCGTCACTTGATCTCCGTGGCTCATCCAGACTTCCGTTTCGGATGGAAGATCGTCAAACAAAACTGAAGATTCGGTAATCGAGCAGTTCGCGCGGCCATACTCGCGGGACGGAGTATTCTTGACTTCGCCACCCAATGCGTTGCACGCAAGCTGCATCCCGTAGCAGATTCCCAAGACGGGCAACCCCAACTGGAAAATGTCTGGATCGCATTTTGGAGCACCAGCCTCGTAGACACTCGACGGGCCGCCCGACAAAATGATGCCAGCAGGAGCATGTTGGCGGATTCGCTCGGCCGGAATATCATGTCTCACGATTTCGCAGTAAACATTCTGTTCGCGAACTCGCCGAGCGATAAGCTGGGCGTATTGTGAACCAAAATCGAGAACGAGAATTCGCTGATCGGCTATCCGAGATTCAGTGACCACGTTTTTTGTCGCGCTGCTGCTCATGTCCAACATCCTTGATGCTTCGGGGCCTGAACGGCCGATCGGTACCTTACCACCGTTAAGGAGCTCGATAGGAAACCCCGGATTGTACGGTGCTAGACACGTTTTCAAAAGTACTGACGCCGATTAACAAAAACTTACCGTTCCTAAAACACCGAGTATTTGCGGGAATTTAGCCTTGCATATCCTTGTCACCAACGACGATGGCATCCACGCTCCAGGCATTGAAGCGTTGGAGGACGCATTGCATGAGATTGGAAAAGTCACCGTCGTCGCGCCAGCAACAGAACAAAGTGGAGTCGGCCATTCCATCACGTTTTTGAACCCTCTTGTCGGCAAAGAAGTCCACAAAAATGGGCGACTACGTGGCTGGGCCGTGGAGGGGACCCCCGCCGATTGCGTCAAGCTTGCAGTGACCGAGTACTGCGACGAAAAACCAGATTTGATCGTTAGCGGTATCAACGGCGGATTGAACGCCGGCATCAACATTCTCTATTCCGGTACTTTAGGAGCGGCATTCGAAGGCGCATTTTTCGGGATTAAAAGCGTTGCTGTTTCGCTAGAATTCGAGGAGTCGCCAAACTTCGCCGCCGCCGCACGAATCGCGCAAGAAATGATTGTCAACATCCTTGCAAACGATGGCGAATCAGGGAATCTCTACAACATCAACATTCCAACCAACGCGCTGACGAAGTTTCAGGGAGTCCAAATCGTTCCAATGGGCTTGGCTCGGTACGGTGAACATTTCATTAAACGCCGTGACCCCAAAGGCCGCGATTATTTTTGGGCGACGAATGACCCGCCGCCGAGAGACGAGGGCAAAGAAACGGATCTAACAGCGCTTGCCAAGGGATTCGTCACACTCACGCCGCTCAACTATGACGTCACCGATCACGGACGCTTGGACCTTCTCAAATCTTGGCCTGACGAGTAGCCGGAGTTTATTGCGCTGGTAGTCAGTCGTAACGCGAGACACAAAAAGCGAGGATGTTGTACTGCGTGATGCGATTCATTACTCTCCCCCTGGGCCCTTGGGAGGGTCGCCGCGCAGCGGCGGAGAGGGGGAGCTACGAAAACGCATTGCCTGGAAGGCCTTCCCCGGAAACTAGCTGGCGCTCGTTTCCGACCCTCCCTCGTGAAGGGCGAAGCAGCTGCCGGAGATCATCGCATTGAAAAAACTTCCGCCAAATCAACAGCTGATCAAAAGCGAAAAATGGCCGACGGTCGGTGAGCGAACTCCACGGCAGGACGAATCGCCGTGGACGGTCGGCGTTTATGGTCTCGTGAAGCGCCCCCGCACATTTGATTTGGCTGAACTCCTATCCGGTTCCGTTGTTCCGCTCGACGATGTTGTCGAAGACATTCATTGTGTCACGCGCTGGTCGAAGTTTGACGTGCCGTTTCGCGGAATTACGCTGGCTGCCCTACTGCATACCTGCGAGCCAGCCGACGACGCACGCTTTGTCTTGTTTGCTGCGAGAAGCGACCGGAATCATTCGACGTCAATTCCTATTGAACTGGCGCGTCGATCGTTCGTGGCATTCGAAGCATACGGCCGCCAACTTACTTCGGAGCATGGCGGACCAGTCAGACTGATCGTACCGGGCCGATACTTTTACAAAAGTCTGAAGTGGCTGGAAAAAGTGGAAGTGGTGTCGCAAGATCGCCTGGGTTACTGGGAATCGGAAGCCGGCTATCACAACAACGCTAATCCGTGGAAAGAGGAACGCTATCTTGCACCTTCGCTTTCCAAACGAGACGCCGTCACAATCATCGCATCCCTCGACTTCCAAGAAAAAGACCTGCGTGGTATCGATTGTTCAAAGCGGGACATGACCGGCTTGAAGGCGGCAAACAGCTTGTTGCGCGACGCGAGATTTGAATCGGCGTCTCTTCGAAACGCTTCTTTTCGTGGCAGCAATCTTTCGAACGCGAGATTTGCAAACGCCGATCTACGCAATTGTGACTTTTGCGATGCAGATGTCGAAGGGGCAGACTTCTCCGGCGCGGACTTGCATGGCGCCGACTTCCGAGTCGCATCGATGTTCGGAGCAACGTTCGTACAACAGACTGACGGCGAAATCGTTGCGGCTCGATGCGATGCAAATACGCGGTTCGACGAATTGTCCTTCGATCAGCTCACAGACGGCCAACGCGAACTTTTTTGGCAACACGTGCTACGCCGCTGACGCAACGTTGATTTGGTTCACTTCGTCAGATCGAATACAGGCTCATGTTCTTTGGTCATGTCAATTGTCTTGTCGCCAACCGACTGGTCTTCAAGGCACTGTCGCAAGAAGTCGAGTGACAGGTCATCGAACTCGCAGCCGGTGCATGTGTCGAGATGCTCCAGTGCCGCGGCGTACTCGCCTTTCTTTGCCAGATCCACAAAGCCTTTGTGCTTTGCCACACAGCATGGATTGGCTCCAGTGCATGACGACAACGAGTGCAGAGAATGCAATGCAACTGGTTGAGAAATACCGTCTAGTTTGAACCAGCCGATTCGATGCGAGTTTGCCTCAACGGGAATCTGCTGGCGCGTCGCGTCGGAAATCAGAATTGTTTGCCTCAGTTTGCGAGTAGCCTTTTCGATCCTGGCGGCAACATTCACTGTAAAGCCACGCGGCCCATACTTCAAATGGCGTTCGGTTCCGGAATTGCCAACGACGGATAGACCGGTGTGAATCCCGATTCCAAACTGACAAAGACGCCCAACTTGATGGCGCCATCGCACATTCACGTTGGACAACTGACGACTGATCTCCAATGCTGCTTTGCACGCCCGCAGTGCATGATCCGGCTGATGAACCGGAGCGTTCCACATCGCGACCAGCCCGTCGCCGTAATAGTCGACGATCACGCCGTCGTGCTTACGGACCGCGGCCGTCATCGATTCCAGCACGTCACAAAAGAAGCGACAGGTTAGCTCCGGCGAATTGCCTTCACAGATTTCTGACGATTCAACGAGGTCGGCAAACATCACAGTGACTTCGCGTTTTTCTGCTGGCAGCGTGATTGTTTCATTTGCGGAAAAATGGTCGACTAGTGTCTGAGGAAACACGCGTTCCAGCAGAACCCGCTGTTTTGCGGCAGCCGCTTCCTTGTTCAAACGCATTTCTCCAGCTGTAACTGCTTCGGCGATCAGCTGGACCCACAGCGCCTCGAGGTCTCGAATTGACTGGCGTCGGTTCAAATCCGACTGCACGCGACTTGCATACAACACTGCGGTGACTTCCATGTTTTCATCGAAAACTGGCGCAGCGAAAACGGCGTCTGCGTCGCCGCAAATCAGCTGGTCGTCGTCGGCTTGATACACCAGAGGCACACGGCCTCGTACAACGGCATCTGCAATTTCCGATTCAAATCCGATTCCCAATGGTGGGCTGGCGATGTGGCTTGCAGCGATTTGCCAGTCTGTGCAGTCTCGTTTCAACAAGAAGCCAGCGTCGAGCCCTCCTGGCGATACGATTGCGCGGACCGCTTCTTGCCGAAACTCGGGTGATGACGACGCGCAACGTTGAATTGCGCCAAGCGCAACAAACCACTTGGTGAGCGTCTCGGGCGACGGTGAACACCCGTGCGAAACAACCGCAGGACACGTGCTTTGCGACGCCAAGCCATTTGAAAGACGCCGCGCACTTCTTATTACCTCTGGAGTGATCGGAGAAAAGGCTGCGATCACTCCCCCCGGCCAAGTCAGCGAAAACGGGAGTGAAGCCCTGACGGAATCGCCTGCGGCCAGAGGAGCGCCGTCTAAGGTCGCCGCCACGTCTCCCATGCTTGTTATTTCCAGTTCAGTTTCGTGGTGGCTATCGGGCACCAGTTTGAATCCGATTCGTACCGATTCAAACTCAAAGACGTGGTCCTCGGTGTCTACCGACTCTTGATTGTGGGATTCTCGCGTGCGCGCGGCGACGTAGTACGGTCGTGTCATTGAATGGTCTCTGGACAGCCCGGCGATGCATGGTCTGTAAAACCATACGTTATTGTTGCTTCCCACATCCAAAAGCCTGTGCGGTTTTGCGCGCGTTAGTCGATCGGATTACTCTAGGTAAAATATGACGGTGGCTACGTTGGGCCCTTGCAGAATCGTTGCTTTTTCCGTGAATGAAGCCGAAATCATTCCAAAACCGACGTCGATGAAATACGTGTTGCCCCGCCAACTATTAGGTTATTGGGAAAGGACCCGATCAATGAAATATCAGGTATTCAAATACGGCCTGTGCCTCGCGTGGCTGATGACCGTAGCAAATGCCAACGCAATGGAAAACAACGTTTCCGCCGCAAGCTGCAGCACGTGCCAGGTTTGCGACTGTAACACTGGTTGTTGCGACACGTGCCGGAGGTAAGCGCGCTCCAGGACGGTCATT
>JAGQPC010000809.1 GCA_020426925.1 Planctomycetales bacterium
CCAAACGGGGTAAATTGCTTCAATTGCCATCATTGGCAGCAGGAGGGATGTCAGGCTCTGGTGGTGTATCATTCTTGCCTTCGTTGTCACTTTCGTCATCTCGCATGTCTGAACTTTCCGTCTCCGATTCTTCCTCCTCGGGTTTAAAGGAGTCTTCTTTTTTTTGGTCACCATTGAAACTGTCTGGCGGGATACTGATGGAGGAGTCCTGTTGACCAACCCCAACTAGTCGGGAGATCGACGCAATGATCTTCCGCAATTCGGTTTCCAAGCGTTTTGAGGTGAGTTCAAATCCGAGAAGCTTACGCCAGCTTTCGACCACTTGCATCATGTCGACTTCGCCGACTTCGTAGGCGTCGATGGATTCCGACAACGTCAACTCGGCTTTGGGAACGATCTCGTCCCGCAGGATCGCTAACATTTCTTGCTGGCTCTCGAACCCTGTAAAGAATTCAGTAACCGAAGCCAAAGTCGAATCTCTTAAAGCGTCATACCGACTTTGTTCGGCAAGCGTACGGTTTCTGGCTTCGCTGATTGCCGCCCGAATTCTTCGCTTCCGGGGCAAGTTGATACTCGCCATCACCATGAAAGCGTCGTCACCATTAGCAACGGGGCTAATCCCGGCCGAAGAAGTTCCAATCCAATTCATGCCCAAAGTTACGTCCGGTATCGACTGAAGTTCCGCGAGCTGGGTGAGCGAACGGTCGCGGTGAATCTTGGCAATCCGGGCGTGTAGTTCTGGCCGGTACTGAACCGCCTGAACGTACAACTCTTGTACGTCGGACAGCAATCGTGGTTCCGGCAGACGGTTCGTCGCTTCGATGCGTGTCTCTTGAGAGACATGCATCAGTAGGGCAAGATTCGATTGTGCGACTCGCTTCTGTTTCCGAAGAGCGATCAATTCGGTTTCAACCTTTTTTTGTTCAATCTCTACATTCAGAACGTCTTGCTGAGAAACATCTTGCTTGACGCGGTACATCCTCTCGACCACTTTGCCAATCAGTTTCAACTGCTCTTGATTTTCATTGGTGATTTCGATGGCTTGTTGCAGGTAGTAGAGCTGAAAATAGGCTAATTGAATTTTTTCCTGTACATCCAATTCAACTTCAGCCAACTTGGCTTCCGCCGCTTTTACTTCGTGAGCCGCCGCGGTCGCTCGCGCGTCACGTTTTTCACCGGTCAAGACTTTTTGACTGAGCGATAGACCAAACCGTTGTTCACCTGCGGCCGTCTGAACCGGTGCGAGCTGCGCCACCGTTCCCAACATCGGATCAGGAAGGGAGGCTGCTTGTGGTACGCGATGCGAGAACGTCGCAATGTCATAGCGAGCCGCCTTTATTTGTGGATTTTGTGACAGTCCAATGCTCACGCATTCTTCGAGGCTTCGAGGGCCAGTAAAATCCAAACTTGCCTCGACAGAATTAGTGCCATAGTGCTCAATCGCCATGCAACTTGTAGCTGGATAGTTGGCTCGCTGAAACGACTCACAAGCAACCTGTTGCGTCGAGCGGCACCCGCTCGCCCACAATGCGAAACCGCACAGGCACATAGTGATGCAGACGCGGTGTGTTCTGACCATTATATTTAGCCTCTACGGAACATCAGGCGGAACCTGGGCCTTTCGGAAAGCCCGGCGAAACGAAGCAATCGACATTGGAATATCGACACCATTCGAACCATTCCATCGCAAAAGGCTTGGCAGTCGCTACATTCCGAATTACCGACAGGGTTCGATAGCCCACTGCGAATAATCGAACGGATTCAGTGCGTCCTTCAAATAGCGGTCCTCACCAGCACGAGCGGAACATCTGGTCCGTTCTCGCAGTCGCGTTATTCCTGGCGGTCGTCAGCACGCAGATTGTCGCCACACTGTTGGCCGTCTACGGAATATTCATGGCACCGATTGGCTGGAAACTCTCTGGACGAGTCTGTGTCTACTAGTCGTTTGCCTAGCTCTCGGACAGTGAATGACTGGTGGCGAGCATTGAACGCGCTACCGGCTCGGTCGAGGACTTGCCGCAATTCCAGCACTCGGTCTACCTCGATTACTTAGGGTGTTCGATGCTGTGCGATCGCGCGAACTTGGTCTTTGACCCGCGGCACCAACGGCGGGACCACGCTGAGTATGGTCACTCCTTTGTGGACGAGTTCTTCCACGGCCGTCGGCGATGCGGCTAGTTCGCCACAAACGGAAACCGGCAAACCTCGTGACTCGTGACAGATTATGCGGATCAAACGCATGACGGCCGGGTGTTCATCATCGAAATAGTCCGCGACGAGTGGATTCTCTCGTCCGGCAACCATCGTGTACTGAGTCAGGTCGTTGCTGCCGATGCTAAGGAAATCGCAGAGCAATGCAATTTGGCTGACACACAGCGCGGCAGCCGGAGTTTCGATCATTACACCAAGACGCGGACATGCGATGTTCATCTTCTCTGCCTCCTGCGTGAGCGCCGATCGAACCTGTTGGACTTCGTCTGCCCGCGTGACCATCGGAATCAGAATACCAAGACTCGTTTCGCCAGAGAGTCGCAACAATACTCGCAGCTGAGTGCGAAGCAGTTCCGGCCACGCAAGCAGGAAGCGAGCGCCACGTCGGCCGAGAAAAGGGTCTGGTTCGTGAGGCAGATCGAGCCAAGGCATGCACTTGTCTCCACCGGTGTCGAGCAGACGCACGGTCACATCCAGACCCATTGCCGGTTTCAACGCATTTCTCAGTTCGTGGTACAGTTCGTCTTCGGACGGCAACGTTGACATCATCAGAAAGTGATATTCGATGCGGTAGAGACCGATTCCATCGGCTCCGTTTTTGACCGCTAGTTGAACGTCTGCTTCACAGCCAACGTTGGCCATGACCTGAATGACTTGTCCGTCTTGCGTTACGGCGGGGTCGTGGCAGTGCGAGAGATGGACGGCCTGGACTTTGTTCTGCTCACACAAGCGACCATCAAACTCGGCAATCGACTCTGCGCTGGCTCGAACGGTGACAGTTCCTGCGTTACCGTCAACCAAGAGTTGTTCGCCGTTGAGAATGAGGTCGGTCGCGCCAGCCACACCGGAAACGGCGGGCACGCCCATCTCTCGCGTCAGCAGCGCAGCATGCGATGTCGCTCCACCGCGTTCGATCACAACTCCAGCGATGCCCCGGCGTTTCAAGTGAACACATTCGGAGGGCAACAGTTGTCGAGTGACAAGCACACAACCCGGCGGGCATTGGGTGATCGTGTGTTCGCGTGTTCCGGTCAGAACGCGAAGCAGTCGTCGCGACAGGTCGGCAATGTCGTCGCCCCGCTCGCTCAACGCCGTGTTCTCGTCTGCTCTCAATCGCAATTCGTAGCGAGAGAGAACCGACTTAACGATGTCTTCCGCGTTCACACGCCGCTCATGCAGTTCCCGTTCAAACTCGCTAACGAGCGATGGGTCACGCAACAGGACGCGATGAGCCTCAAAGATTGCGGCCATTTTTTGTCCAAGCTCTTGATCGACCCGCGCGGCGGATCGTTGCAAGTCACCGTCGACGACATCAAGTGCAGTTTTGATCCGATTCCATTCATCGTCGATCTTGTCATCGCTGACGGAATACCGAAACTGAAGCTGGTCCAGGATATCGCGATGCACATAAGCAAAACCCCTAGCCAAGCCAGACGAGATCGCAAGGCGCTTAAGTTGGACTTCCCCAGTCGTCTCGGCACCTCTCACGGTCGAAATATCCTTTCAAATATCATCACGAACAATTCGGGAAAGCGATTTCCTTAAGCGGATATCGACCAAACGATACCCGTCAAAATCGCCAACGATCTTTTCCACCGTTACTCGGTACGATGGCCATCTCTTGGCGCTTCGACTTGCACCGCGCCAGCAACAAACTGACGATACAGCATGCCGATTGGCCAGAACACAAGCAGACTCATTCAGATGATCAGGCGAACGCCTCCCAGTTGCGAGATGCCGTACATAAAATGGTCACCGGGTGAGCCAACGAACATCAGGTTGGTCGGAATGTTCCATTCCTTCGACAGTGATTGAATCAATTCCGGTGAGAACTCCCCGTCCACCTTGACGAATTCGATGTCGATGTCTGGATACGCTTCGTCAAGAAACTTCAAGTTCGGTTCGAGCTTAGGCGGGATTTCGCAGTGGCTCGAGACGACGGTGACTATTTTGATGCGATCGGTATGTTCGTTGTCTTCCACGTATTGCATCACGCGGTTCAAATTGCCAAGACTATCACCTTTGGTGAAGAACACGATCTGCTGGTCACTGACTTCTTGCATCTTCAGATACAACCAGTCTTCCAACCGCTTTACGCAGACACCAAAACGACGCCACCATCGCGCGGTTGGAAGGTCACGGTTTACAACCGCCTCGTGTCGCTCTTGGCCGACTTTGCGACGGAGCTCGTCGACGAAGAAAGCCATCAGTTCAAGAAGCTTCAATCGCGTTAGCATGATGGTGACGACGAGCACCGTTGGAATTAGGTACTCAAGAAAAACAATTAAGTACGTCTGATTCAATCGGGCATTGCCAACAATCGCGACCGCAACCGCAGCCAACGCTACCAACACGGTGAGATAGGTCGCACGACTCGGCCGTGGCAATTTGGGACGCTTTACCTTCAGCAACAGATTGCCGATCGCAAAGAGTGCCATCACTGCCAAGAACGAAAGCGTGTAGACGGCGGCCAGCGATTTGAGATCACCACGCGTTATCAATAACACCGATACACTTAAGCCAAAGAAAGCAATGATGATGCGATGCGGAGTTTTGCGTCGACTTTTCATTAATAAGAATCGAGGCAAGCAACGGTCGAGTGTCATCCGCTCGACGAGTCCCGTCACTCCAACGTAGCTGGTCAACGTCGCTCCGCTGAGTACCAGAATAGCATCGACGCTGATAAGCCATGCGAGCCAAGTGCCGCCAGCGGTCTCGCCCATGTGAGACAACAAAGTGTTTTGGTAGGTCTCTCGAACTTCGGGAATCGGCACGAGTGCCAAGGCAAGAATCGCCATGCCAGGATTCAGGATCGTAACAGCCAACCACATGTTTCGAAGCGTCTTCGGAAAGACCCCTTCGGCTTGTTCTTCGACGAAGTTGGCGGACGACTCAAAGCCGGAAATGCCGAGCATTGCCGCGGCGAATCCGAAGAAGAGGGCTTTCGCAATGCCTCCTTCGGTCGGCGTTCGCAGGTTCTCCCATAGCACATCCAAACCAAAGCTGGACATCGCATAGACGCCAAAGGCCATTAGCAACATCATCGAAGCCAGGTGAAAAACGAAAATGATGACGGCGACCACGGCCGACTCGGTGATCCCCATGATGGCAAGCACCATAAAGAGTGCCAGCAGTCCAATGGTCGCTGCGATAACCGGCAGACCTTCCCATAACGAGTGTAGATAATGCATCGCCTCGTTCGACGAGATCACAGCGGTCGCCATGTAAGACAGGATCGTCAGACAAGCAGCGATCGACGCGCGGTACTTGCTGGTCGTATTGAGCAGCGCGTTGTACGCACCGCCGTTGAGCGGCAACGCTCCGACGACTTCCGCATAGATTGAGCGAAACAGGTAGAGCGTTCCGGCTACCATCAGCAAACAGATCGGTGCCCAGCGGCCGGCGTAGACAATGGCAAGTGCAGACACATACAGACAAGACGACGTGATGTCGTTACCGCAAATCGCCGTCGACGCCAATTGCCCCAATCCACCTTGCCGATGTTCGGTGGGATGCTTCGCTGACATTGTCTCAGATGTGTCACTCAATGTTGTCTCGACATTGCAGTTGCAGATCGAACGGCAAGACCATTTGTTTTCGAACTGATTTCCCCGTTAAAGCAAACGATATGCCATTCAAGGCAATCCTGCTACCGAGCGGCATGGCACTTGCTCTACCTCACGTGGATTGGAAGCTACGTTACGTCCCGTCAACACTCTTCGGAAGAACCCACATGAAATGGTCGCTCAAGCTACTTAGCGTTGCCGGCATCGGCATTTGCATGCACTGGACCTTCCTGTTTCTGATTGGGTGGATCGTTCTTGCCCATGCTTCCGCTGGCGAAAACACGGCAGCAATTGCCCTGGGCATCGGATTTGTGGTCGCTTTGTTTGCCTGTGTCGTCCTGCACGAGCTGGGCCATGCGTTCATGGCTCGCAGATTTGGCGTGCAAACGCGAGACATCACATTGCTGCCGATCGGCGGTGTGGCTCGTTTGGAGCGAATACCGGAAGTTCCGTATCAAGAGTTTCTTGTCGCCGTCGCAGGTCCCGCAGTCAATGTGGTGATCGCTGGCATCTTGTTTACCGCTGCCATGGTGCTCGGCACGCTTGGTAGTGTTTTCGACATTCAGCTCGTGGGTGGATCGTTTCTCATCAAGCTGATGTGGGTCAACATCGTCTTGGTTCTGTTCAATATCATCCCGGCGTTCCCGATGGACGGTGGACGAGTGCTACGTGCATTGCTGGCCACGCAGATGCCGCGTGTCCGAGCGACTCACATTGCCGCATCCGTCGGACAAATGGTGGCAATCCTTTTTGCCCTGGCCGGATTGATGATTCCGGGAATGTTGATGTTGTTGTTCATCGCGATGTTCGTCTATCTGGGTGCACAAGGTGAAGCACAAGCGGTCGAAATCCGAGAGGTTCTTCGCGGTGCGCGGGTTAGCGACGCGATGGTGAAACGCTTCGTGACACTCAACGAAAAGAGTCACTTGGATTTGGCCACAAGAGAGATGGTCGCGGGACACCAAAGAGACTTTCCCGTCACGAACGGCAGCGAAATCACTGGTATTCTGCTGCATCAAGATGTAGTCAAAGCGTTGG
>JAGQPC010000810.1 GCA_020426925.1 Planctomycetales bacterium
TTTCTTTTTGCGGTTGCAGCTCAAGCCTCCGGCGCGGACATAGATCGTTACGTGTCAGCAAAGAGTGGACCGCCTTCCGTCATTGAGATTCGCGAGCCGGACAACTATCTGGCGAGGTCTAACTCTGAGGATAGCTATCAGGCGGAAATTGATGACGAGCTGCTCGAATTTGACCGCTCGCCCGCTCGGATCTACCTCAGCAGAAATCCCGACGCCCATCTTGAGACTCGATTTCGGATGCGTGCAGAGTTTCATCGGCAGGAGGCGATCCTGATTTCCGGCGGCGAGTTGTGTCGAGTTGCGGAAAGCGTTTTTCTGAGCATCGCACGTGCAGCCGAAGGCCGCGTGCCGGTTGTCATTCTTGTCAACGACGCCGATGAACTCGATTCGGCGATGGATGTTCTTGGTGATTCGCTGACGGACGAAAAGCACTTCGCGTTCGTTGCTCACGACACGATGTGGGCGAGAGACTATGGCCCGACAATTGTTACCAGTGGAGACCAATGCCTCGTTGTCGATGCTGCGTATGATGACGCGGAACGCATGTGTGATGATTTGGTTCCGGCAACCATAGCTGCGATCGCACGGTCTCAAAAGCGAACGACTGATTTGTGCCTTCCTGGCGGAAATCTTCTCACCAACGGTCGCGGCATATGCGTGACGACGACTCGCGTTCAAGAGGAAAACGCAGAGATGACTCAGCTCCAGATTGCTGACACCATCGCCGATACTTACGGCGCTCACACTGTCGCGTTTCTTGAGCCATTGGACGGCGAGGGAACGGGCCATGTCGACATGTTTGCCACCTTCACCGACGAGCACACGGTTGTTGTTGGGAAATACAGCCACAAAATCGATCCGACAAATGCAGCGATTCTGGATCGCAATGCTCGTAGGTTAAGTTCTATCGAAGTCGACGGACAAAAACTGCGAGTCGTTCGTATTCCGATGCCTCGGCAAAAAGATGATTGTTGGCCAACTTTCACCAACGTCGTCTTCGCCAACGGACGGTTGCTCGTCCCGCTATACCAATCAGCGACTACCAAGCAGCAAGAAATCATCAGGCGGATTTACTCAGACCTGCTGCCTGCGTGGGACATTCACTTTATTAGCGCAGACGATCTGATTTGCAATGGAGGTTCGCTGCATTGCGTTGTGTCAAACCTCGGGACCGTCTCGCTAAGTGACAACCTCAAGCGTTCTAAACGCCTTCAAGCTCAGCCGGTAGAGCGATGGCGAGGACGAATCGTGTCAGTCGGCAGCTACTAGTTTAGCCTCACGCGTTTGCGAAGAATGCATCAATGCTCGCGACGCGATTTGCAGCGACTGCTGATGCCGTTGAAGTCTCATTCCTGCGTGATTGCGCTCGTGCTACAACCAGCGATGCGTCCACCGCGCCTGTCGAGTCTGAACCGTGAGCTGCACCGCCGACTTGTTGAGTAAGCAGTGTCTTGAGTTGCGCGGCGGTCAAATCTGGATTCGCTGACAGCGTTAGCGCAGCGACTCCAGCGACGTGAGGAGTAGCCATGCTCGTTCCGCTTAGCGTACCGTAGCGATTGCCTGGCAGTGTGCTATAGATTTGCACTCCAGGAGCGTCAACCTGCACAGCACGACTGGCTCCCACTCGGTTGCTGAACGATGCGATCTCACCAACTCGGTCAAGAGCACCAACAGAGATCACGTTGGCTAAGTCGCGACTGTGAATCGCAGGGTACGATGGAATGCTCGAACTCTCGTTTCCAGACGCAGCCACGACTAAGACGTCGTTTGTGGCAGCATATTCTAGTGCGTTTCGAATGTAGCGACTGTTGGAACTGCTCCCAAGGCTCAAATTGATGATGTCGGCGCCGTTGTCGACGGCGTACTGGATTCCGCGTGCCACCGAATAGTCACTGCCTTGGCCATCGTCCGCGAGTACCTTCACAGGCATAACGGTTGCGTTGAATGCAACGCCGGTCGATCCGGTCGAGTTTGATTCTGCAGCAATCGTGCCAGCGACATGAGTGCCGTGGCCGTTGAAGTCATCTGGATTGTTATTGTTGCCGACAAAGTTCCAACCGTACACATCGTCAACATAGCCGTTGTGGTCGTTGTCGATTCCATCACCGGCGATTTCGCCTCTGCTTGTCCAAAGGTTCTGATTCAAATCTACGTGCTGCAAGTCGACGCCAGTATCGATGACGGCGACAATGACGTCGTTGCCGGTAAATCCTGCCGCCCACGACTCAGGAGCATCCACCGAATTCAAATTCCATTCGGTGTTCCCTCCGAAATAGTCGACTGGCGGAAGGTCACTCAGTACCGGGGTATTCGGCGACGGAGCAACTGGCGTTGGCTCAGGCTGCGCTGGTAATGGCCGAGTCGGCTGGCTTGGCTGAGCTGGCGGCATTTGAGTTGGTGGGGGCTGAGTTGGTGGGGGCTGAACGGCAGTTGAATTAATCTGGAAGTGGTAATCGCTGACAGCGTTGCCGTACGGGCGAACGACCGCATAATAGCTTCCGCGTGACAGCGTCGTCGTCAAAGACTCAGAAAGTGCGTCAGCATTTCGCGAGCTACCGAGGACACGACCACTGTCGTTGCGCAAGTAAAGGTCGACGTCTTCAGACAGCCCGTTAAGCCGAAATGCAATTGTGGACGGATCGTCAATATTGAACGAAAACACATCCGCAGAATCGCGGCCACCAACGTGCCCGTTTAACGTTTGGCCGGCAAGCGTTCCCAAGTCATACGCTGTCGACAAAGTGTTGCCGGCGCCGTCTGGAACAATCCTTTCCACATCAAACTGCAAACGATATCTATCAGAAAGCAGAGAGTTATTACTCACCGAGACAAAGTACGTACCGGCTGCCAACTCCTTGCCGACAGAAGCACCATTGCCCAAGAATACGCTGTCCGTTTCGATGACACGTAGTTGGCTGTCTAGCAGTGTCAGCCGCTGACCAAATCGAGCCGACAACTGAAGATTGATTTCGGCCTGTTGATCGAGTTCAAATCCAAACAAGTCCGCTCGATCTCGTCCACCAATGACGCCTTGAATGGCGTTCGTGCCTTCAGCGATGACTCCCAAATCGTACTCTGCGTCGGACGATACGGCTGCGGCTCGAACATATCCTAACTGCGGAAGAGTTGGCGTGTTGGACAGAAAAGATCGGAATCCGGGGCAGGCCGCACACAAGAGCCGGCGATCTTCTAGCTGCTCGACAGTTGGTTTTGTTTTCATTTGGTGCCTCGTGTTACACGTAAGAGCTGTTGTCCAACTGACGCGATTGTACGATCGATGACTAAAATCGACCAAGCGAAAATCACTGAAAAGCCGCTGCTTGGCGACTAGCGTAAATCACCGCGCGAATGTGATTTATTTTCGATTTAGAAAGAACGCTGTGCGTTACTTTTGATCAGAAGATTCGGCCGTATGATGCCGCTGCAGACGTGAGAAAAAAGTCGTTTGTTCAAATAGCTTTCGTTGCCGTTAGGAATTGCCCAAACAATCCTACGCAAGATCAGCAGTCTCTGGCTCTTTCCAGCCGTTTGCCCAAGACTTGGTCACGCCACTCTTTTTCGTGCGACGGTACGTAGAGTTGATTCCGTACCATACGGTGCATGCCGCAACCGCAGGCCACAAAACTGCGAACGTCAAAAA
>JAGQPC010000811.1 GCA_020426925.1 Planctomycetales bacterium
GGTTTCAACGATGATTTCACAGCCAGCTTTCACGAGCGAAGTGACAGACGCCGGCGTCAGCGCCACGCGTCGCTCGCCGGGAAATGTCTCTTTGAGAACCGCGATCTTCATGGAGTGTTCTTTTGTTAGTAACGTTCTTCTGTCGTTCCAGCAAACTCGGCTGAGATTGTGACATAATCGATCGAACAGTCCTAGTGCTGCGTTTGCGGCTCGATTCGTGCGCGAGTTCCCACCCAACAATTGAGCCAGCCACGCGATTTAACGCAGAGATCACGTCGTCGCTGGCTCGTCGCCTGGCGGAATTACCGACCAATACCGAGCCAACATGGTTCCGGTCAACATGCACCCAAACGTGTACAACGCAGTCGGGATCAACACTTCGGGGCGATTCACAAAGATGCTCGCCGCCAACGTGGTGCCCAACCCGGCATTTTGCATGCCGATCTCTAAGGCAAGAGCTCGACGCATCCGCTCATCGATGCCGATCCAGCGTCCAGCCAGAAACCCGCTGATGTACCCGCCGATATTTAAGAACAGCAAGCAACCAACAATGGAAAACGTCAGCTCGCTTAAGCGATCTCGGTTCAACCCAACCACGACCGCAATGATCCAAAGAATCACCAGGCTTGCGAGGTTCTTTGCGAATGGCGTGACGCGAGACTGTGTGTGCGGATATCGCCTACCAAGCATGTGCCCAAAGACCGTAGGAATCACAACAGTCCAAGAAAGCATAATGAAGGTTTTCATTATCAAGCTGATGGGAAACGCTGCGCCAAACATTAGTCGCAGGACCAAGGGCACGCAGATTGGTGACAGCAATGTCGCGGACGTTGTCAAACTAACCGAGTAGCTGACATTGCCCCGAGCGAGCAACGTCAAAACATTAGACGCCATCGCACCTGGAACGCAGCCAACCATGATTACTCCAGTACGTAGGTCTTCTGTGAGGGGGACGATCAGCGTGACTGCGATAGCCAGCAGCGGCATCGTCACGTATTGAACGCATGTACCAGCAAACACCGTCGGCCACCGCTTGAACAACGCATCGACCTCGGTCTTTGGCAAGAGCCAGCCAATCGAAAACATCGTGATGCAAATCGCGTATGGCAGCGTGGGCTTTCCGTCCACGAAAACATCCTGGATGGGAACTGGCAAGGCCTCGGTAATCTTGGGCCATGCATAAGCGATCGCTGATGATATGCACAGCCAAACCAGGAGAAATCGTTCAAGCATTGACACGTAAAGCTGTATTCAAATTGATTTTGACGCTATCGGTTTGACTACACGAATTGGTGCGATTCTATCGCAGAAGCGAAACCTCAATTCGCAAAACTTGCATTTTTTTTGTCAATTGCGATTCACTACTCGAGATAATGCCAGCATCGATAGCATTGCTGCCGTTTGGCCCGGTGTTTGCAATCTAGCGGCACGGCACGTCAACGATGGCGGACACGGCGAACCAGCCGACACAAGATCCATTTCGAATAAGAAGAGTGGTCTGTTATGAGAAAGCGTAACCTAGCGGTACTTGTTTCGGTTTTCTTTTTTCCGGTGGCGTACGCCTCCGCTCAGACGCCTGAACGCGAAGAGTCGATTGTACTCGTCGGGCCAGCGAACGAAAACGCAGATCAGTCGACGGACGCGTCCGCGGAAATGGTTGCCCAAAGAGTAGAAACACCGGTCGAAGCCGAGCCAGAAACGAAAGCAGACACAAACACCGAACGTGCCGAACCGACCGAAGGCGAAGATCCAGCACTCGAGGAGCCAGAACCGCCAGCCCCGACCGACAGTGGCGGCGATCCCGCGGACGAAATCCCGAAACTCGATGTGCCCGAAGGTGTCGAGCCATTGCTGCGCGGCCCCGTACACGAGGCGTTTGCAGAACCTCTGCAATTGAATGTCGAGGAAAGTGCTGTGGTTGCTAGGCAACCGCCTGAGCCGATCGAAGAACTCCCGCCCGAAATTGACCAAGACAGCGACGCGGTTTGGATTCCGGGCTATTGGGCTTGGGACGACGACCGCAACGATTTCATCTGGGTTAGCGGTGTTTGGCGAAAAGCTCCCAAAGGTCGCTCGTGGATCCCCGGTCAATGGGTGCAAGTCGACGGAGGCGTACAATGGATTGCCGGATATTGGACGAAAGTTGACGCTGCTGAGCAAGTTCAAGTGCTACCTGCGCCGCCTGCAACTTTAGAACAAGGACCAACCGTTCCTCAGCCGTCGGCCAACCATTTTTGGATACCAGGATCCTGGCAGTATCAGAATTCTCGATATGCGTGGCGTCCCGGTTTCTGGTCACTGTGCCACAACAATTGGGTTTGGATCCCCGAGCATTACCATTGGCATCCGAACGGGTGCATCCATGTGGCTGGCTATTGGGATTACCACTGGAACAATCGAGGCACACTTTTCGCACCAACTTATTTCGCAAACAACGTTTATGGCGTGGCTGGATTTAGCTACACGCCAAGCGTCGTTGTGACACTCGGATCAGCATTCGATCACTTGTGGATTCGTCCCGGTTACAACCATTATTTCATCGGCGACTATTACACCAATTACGCTCAACGAGGCTTCATTCCGTGGTACTCGTATGCGACTCAAACGCGATACTATGATCCCTTGTTTGCATATCAACGATGGGCGTTAAGAAGCAGCGTCCACGATCTCCACCACTACTATCACCAGCGCCACGACCACTTCCATCAGCACGCCAACGATCGACCCTACAGAACGTACCGAGATTATTACAACCACCAATATCACAACCGTTCCCGAACCACGGCTCTACCCGGAACCGCAGGTGCCGTCTCGCCAGCACGACTTACTGGATCTGCGTTTGTCGCCCGCGTTGACGAAATTGTCCGCCAACAACATCGAGATCGCCACAACAACATCCATGGACCGCAAGGAGCCGTAACGAGGGCCGGTCACAATCCGCAAGGTGCGGCGAACCGCAGCACCCGGAATAACGCAGCAAATCGCTCACAAGTTAACGTGATCAGAAACAACGCAAACAACGTGGCTGGCACAAGCTCCAGCGGCGTTCGACAACTGACAAAGCCAGGAACACGCGCGACATCGCCAAGTAATCGGCTGCCTGCGAGCAAACGTCCCACTGCCAATGTGAATCCTGCAGTGGTTAACAAGATTCGCCAACAGCCGCGAACCGTTGGCAACAATAAGTCGGCAACACCTGCCAATGCGTCAACGGTCATCCGTAGCAATACACGAGTTCCTGACAATAACGTGGTTCGACAGTCGACTCCGCGCACTACACAGCCGCGAAACAGTTCGAATCGTCAGCAGTCAGTTGTCTCAAATCGCGTGACGAACCCGAGAACGAATGCCGCGACGACAACGTCGCCACGCACGCTCCCGCAGCTTACAAAACCTGGCCAACGGCCGAATTCTACCGTTCGCAATTCGAATGTCACGAGCCCTTTCATTCGCCAAAACAGCAATCGTTCGACGACGCGACAAAACGTCGCTCGCCCAACAGTTACAAGGCCGAACATCACACAGCCAAACGTGCCCCGCCCAAACGTAGCTCAACCTGTTAGTCCGAACCGTGCTCAGACAAACTCCAACCGCACTGCACAGCCTCGGACGAATGCACCAACGGTGAATCGGACATACACGCGAAACAACAATGGCGTTAACAGCCAGCTGTTCCAAAACAACGCGGCGCGAAACAGTATCCGCTCCACAACACCAAATCGAACTCAGACGTTTCGGCAAACAAGTCCGCCAGTAAATCGGTCACAAGCGTTCACGCAGCGGCAGCAGATCCAGCCTCAGCGAACGCAAACCTACCGACCATCCACGATTTCCCAACCTCAGCGCACTCAGTCGTCAATGCGCAATGTGCAACCGAACTTTCGTTCAACGCCTCAGCGATCCTTCACACCTCGGACGGTAACTCCACAACGGTCATTCCAATCCCGGTCCCCCGCTGCAGTGCGTTCCGCACCGAGGTCATCGCCTTCACGGTCATCCTTCCCAGGACGACTCAGCAAACCAGGACAACGGTGATTGGCTACGTTGGGTCGACACATCGATACACAAAGGTGCGGCATCCGTCGTAGCTGGAGGATCTGTACTTCTAGGATCGCAAGCAAGATCGACTGCGGCCAATGCTGGCGAAAGACGAACGATTTGGATGGTGTCAGCTTGGCTTCGAAGATCCGCGGTTGGCAAGCGAGATGTGCCCTTGCGGATGAGGCGAACTTGACGTCTGAGTCGTAGCCGGACTAGAAGAGTAGGTCGGAAGATGACGGTTCAGATTGTCGTCGTCACTGCCTTTTTTTTTCTTGTCAAAGACCCATCCAAACTGGCGACTTGCAAGCAGCGCTGGCAAGAAAATCAGGTCTCCCACCAAAGCCGCAAGCAGCAACGCC
>JAGQPC010000812.1 GCA_020426925.1 Planctomycetales bacterium
CCTGAAATCGCGCAATCGCCGTGGCTTTGGCGGCTCTCTTCGGCCAAGCGCTACTTGTGGCTTTCCTATTATGCGTCGTATTCGGACGCTTTGAAGGTACCGCGGGCATTGATCCAGCGCGACCTGTTCGGCTACGGAACTTGTTGTTCCTGACGGGAGTCTCGTGCTTTTGGTTAGGGTGCAACAATTCCGTCAAAGAGATCGTCAAGGAGCGACGGATTTATCAACAAGAGCGAGATAACAGCCTGATACCGGAAGCATATCTTTTCTCTAAGTTGTTTGTGCTCTTCATGATTGGAATTCTTCAAACGCTCATGCTTGGGACTGTAGAATTACAGTCTTGCGAAATGCCTGGATCGTTCACTGGACAGATTGCTGTCTTGTTGATCCTTTCGACTGCCGGCACGCTTCTAGGACTTGGTATCTCAGCGAATGCAAGATCTGAAGAGTTCGCCGTGGCGCTAGTGCCCATCGTAGTGATACCGCAGATCATTCTCGCTGGAGTCGTGACCAGCCTTGACGGCATTTCGAATCTTCTTGCAAAGTTCGCGATTACGGTATTTTGGGGGCAGCACGCACTCGAAAACTCCTTGCCGGAAGTGGACTCAATCGAAACAGGTTTTGCCCCCAAATCGCTGACTTGCTTTGCAGTGATCCTGCTACACGCCTTCGCCTACCTGTTAGCTTGCTGGCGTGGAATTCGAACAACTCATTCCTTTCGCAACTAGCCGTCTAACGCACCAGCGGTGTCGCGAGGTCAAGCACCTCACGGTCGCCATTGTTTTCGAGCTTCGAACATTTTTCCTGAAAATGGTCTGACGAAATTAATCGCCCTGCCGAATTCGCGGCGAATTTCGGCTATAGGACGCGGATGCGTTGCCCGCCGCCTCCGCGAGCTGAAGGTTAAGCAGGTCAACTGCCAATACGGTCAGGAACGACAATCCCCCTTGCGTTCCTATTGAGGCCGCTAACCAAACGTCAGAATCTCTCTAGAATTCATTCGACAACGTACAGCACGTCGACCGAAAGCTGTTGCGCACCAGTAATTCCAGGTAAGCCCAGAACTGGCGAAGCTGCAACGAGCCGCCATTTGTTGCTACGTCTGGGAGGTTCGCCTGCCTATCCTCGAGCTCGTCAGCGGCCCGCTGTTTGCTTTCGGCGAGGCATTAGCAGCAGTGCAGGAGCCAGCAAGGCCACTGTAGATGGTTCCGGCACCGAAGTTGCATTAAATGCGGTGTAAGATGTTCCAACGTATTCTCCTTGCATTCCACGTTCATCTACCATGAACACGTCGTGCCAGGCGAGAAGACTCATGTCATCATTGAGTGGTGTACCCTTATCAACGTTCTCGAATGTCAAAACGTCACCTGGTTCCATTAGTCGCGGCTCGCTCATCACCATCATGTTTGCGGACTGCAGAATTTCAGCGTCTTGAACTAGTTCCTCAACAAGAGCGTGCCTGTCAACGACTCCTACATGTAGAGGACCGACCCAACGTCGAACGCCAAGGCCACAATCCTGGTTGACTATTTGGACTGTTGTCTCTCCGGGTGCCGGACTATCGGCGATGATTGTGAGTGGCAGAGTCTCATCGCCAACGCGATTGCCATCAATCGTCCAATACATGCACATCTCCTCGAGTGCTTGTTCGCCGTACTGCGTTAAATCGACGCCGAAATGCATTTTTCGATTGACAATGAAGTCCGCACTAGGTCCACCGTAGGTAACAAGTGTATCTTGGCCTTGAGGCTGAATGCTTCCAGGATACCAGCCATTAGGTGGGACGTTCGGCCCGGTCGTTGGAAGCCAACTGAGATTTTGCGGGTAGATATGGTCAATTTGTGCTGGACTGGCAGTCGCATCAACCCCCTTCAGCTCAATGTGAAAGTCATTAACTTCCAAGTCCGCCGGGCTGACGATATCGAAGTTGCGGAGGCCACTGATCGTGATTGGCTGAGCTTCGGTGAAAGTAAAGTTGTCAATGATAAACACACGACCAAACGGGGCGCCGACTACGAAGTTATCCATCAACGCGTAGCTTGGTATCCCGGTCGGCAAAACACTCACAGATTGTCGAGCTCGAGGGCCACCGACATTCGTTGGACATACGCCACCCGTGATAGTCGGTGTAGCGATTGCGGAGCCAACGAGGCTGTTCGATGAATCGTATAGTCGGAGCTGGACAGTTGCATCGACCGACGTTTGAAACTCGACTGATATCGGGTTCGAAATGTCGGGAGGGGTCGAGAAGTCTGCTCGAATCTGAAAATCGGAGTTTCCCACGTCAGTCGCTGCAGAACGCCCTGTGCCTAATAGCTGACCACTTGAAACCGGCGGTAGGCATGCAGAGGTCGCCGTTCCGTTGTTTTTAACAAGACCGACAACTTCGTCGCCCCAAACAGTTGATGTCGTTGTAAATGTGATCCCCGAATCCACATACGGATTTTTGACTTGCTCATCGAGCGCACCGAGTGACGGAGTTTCAAAGTCAATCGTTACAGCACTGGCCGAAAGCGAAGCAATAACAAGGCAAATTGCGATTTGCCATACGAGGTGAAAACGCATCGGAGATTCCTTTTGCGACGAGTGTTAGCCCCAACTGCATGAGGCGGTCCGAAGGGTGTTACAAGTCAGATGGTCTCAGTGGCCGAGCTTAAATCAGCCTCATGGAAGTTTCAACAACTAACAACGAGTTCCCTCCAAAAGTTGACGGGTCCTTTTCGGCCATTGGCTGGCAGCCGCCTTCAGCACCTGTAGGCCAGTGAGGACTTGCCATGAAAGCTCGGCATGTTCAGGCCACGAATTCTTCTGTCCGTAGATTTCCTGCAGAGAATGGATTGAATCCTTAGCGGCAGCAAGGCAGTGGCAGATCAAACTTTCGCCTCATTCGTTCCGGATGTTATTTCCTCGAATGTCGCAAATTGTTGCAATGCAGATTGTCATTGCTACGATACGCCAATCGGACCGAGCACTTTCTCGGATATCAATGGGCTTTTGACATCACTTAAAAAGGAAACGGTGAACATGCCTGCATTTCTTCGCCCGAGACTTAAAAAACAGCGGAGTAGCCAAACTCTCCAAATCGAGGGTCTGGAGTCTCGCGTTATCCTTGCCTGCCACGGCGCCGGACCGTGCATTGCATCTCGACCAGTGGGCGATGCGAATGGAGACGGAGTATTTACATCGGCCGACTTAGTTTTTGCATTCCAACAGGGCGAGTTCGAGGACGGTATCAGCAACAACTCGGTTTGGGAAGAAGGTGATTGGAACAACGATGGAGAGTTTGACCAGAGTGATCCTGACCTCGCATTCCAATCTGGAACATTTGAACAAGCACCAACGATTCCTAAGCCAGCAACGCCAATTGACGGTGCGATCGAGGGCAGTTTTGACGTGAGCCGGGAAGGTAGCGCTACGTACACTATTCCAATCCTAACGCCACCAGGTAGAGCTGGATTGGAGCCAGACCTTTCCCTTGTTTATGATAGTCGCGGCGCGGACGGTATCGTTGGAATGGGATGGCAGCTTGGTGGGCTATCCACTATTTCGCGCTGCAGCGCCAATCTCGATCGAGATGGTTTTCGCGGCAGCGTTTCGTACGATGCTGATGACCGGTTTTGCTTAGATGGAAGACCATTGGTTCCAATTGGAGGTACCAGCGTACAGACCGAATACCGTACCTATCCCGATGTCTATTCAAAAGTGGTCGGTTATTCGCTTGTCAGCAACGATCCGAGTGCCCCAGAGCGGTTCGTTGTTTACACAAAACAAGGCCAGCTCCACTGGTACGGTGGGGAATTTGGATCGAACGAAGGCCGGATCGACCGCATTCATCACGATCCGAGTTCGGGAATTGTTTCCACTCACGGCACACGATTGTGGGCGATTAGCCGCGTTGAAGATCGTTACGGCAATTCAATCGATTACTCATATGGCGAAGACAAAACGGCTAGCGAGTATCTAAAAAGTGAGTACTGGATTAAAGGCATCCACTACACAGCCAATAACGATGTCGGGCTGCCCGCGCTAAGTCGAATTTCCTTTGACTATGGGCAAGCGAAAGACCATGTCAGGATTTGGCAGGCCGGGGCATCTATCGAACCAGAGCAACGCCTAATGCGAATCGAGACGTACACAACCGATGAGTTGGGCCACGAGATATTGGTTCATCAGTACGAGTTAGCGTATGAGCAGAATGCTGAAACCAATCGGTCGCGTCTTACCAGTCTGACCTTGTGTGATGGTAGCGGTGCCTGCTTGCCTGAATCAAGGTTTGATTGGCAAAACTCGGGCGGGCCAGCGCACTTCGTTATGGATCCACCGTTGACGCAATTCCCCAATCATCTTTCATCAGATTTCCTTGCGCCTGGTGGCTTGAACGGACAAAGAATTGAGACGGTGTTTTCTGGTGAACACAGCACACACACGCGGTTAAACGCCGACGTCAACAACGACGGAAGAGGGGACTTAATTCTGATTCGCAGCAGTGGTGGCAATGCCGTCGCTGACGTGGTGATGTATCGCCCGGATAAACGGCAATTTGTCGTCGAAACACTGAATTCGAACTTAGGGCGATGGCACCCATCAAATGTGTTTCTTTCAGCAGATGTAACAGGCGACAACAAGTCAGACATAATCAAGATTAGATATCGAACGGATCCCCGATTTCGTGATACGGTTGCCGAGGTCTATCCAGCGCAAAGCGACAATACGTTTTCACAATCGCCTTCTATAACCGTACTGAACGACTCTTCCTTCCGGGATCCTAGTAATAGCAATAACTTCTCTATTCGATACGAACTCGCAAACTTAGATGGCGATGGAAAGGCAGACCTAATAGGAACGAGACTCTCTCTGGGTGTACTCAAAATCCACGCGTTTAGATCAAACGGTGTTGGGTTTGACCCCCACATAAAGGAGAAAGACGCAATTTCGATTGCAAACGTCACTCCTGCTTTTGCACGCCAGATTCATACGGATGTGAACGGCGATTCACTTACGGACCTCGTGTTTGTTGATCCGAGAACAATACAATTCACCGTATATCTGTCAACTCCGGAGCCCAATTCCCCGCCGTTTACAGCCCAAGCACCAGTATCGCTGCCGGGATTTATCGGAGGCGGCGTCAACCCGCAAGACTATTACGTTTTTCCCATGGATGTTAATGGTGATGGCAATGGTGACATCGCAATTTTTAACGGTACGACTGCTGTACCCGGTGCCCCCACTCGGCTTCACGTATTTGTTTCTAATGGGCTTGGCGACAATTTCATCCGCCTGCCGAACGCTCCTCAAATCGACATCGCGAACTGGGATCCCCTTTACAACCGATACTATCCTGGTGACTACACGGGCGATGGAAGAACTGACATCTTGTTTGTACGAACGCAACCAGGGAATACTGCCGCAGAAATTTGGGCATCTAACGGTGAAGCAACTGCGGGAGCAAGTCTTTTTCGCAAAGAAACAAATACGGCTGGCTTAGCGACGAGCAACTCAAATGCCATCTACATCCCAATGGACTTCACCGGCGACGGCAAGCTCGA
>JAGQPC010000813.1 GCA_020426925.1 Planctomycetales bacterium
CCCAACGTTTAATGCGATCGCCGTGCCAGATTCGGCGATGCGTGAGCCGTTTCTTTTGCGCCGTATGGTATACGGAAAAAACAGTCCTGCTGGCGGAGCAAGCTCTCATGAACCAAGAGTCCTGCAACGGTGTTGAGACCCTAAATGGCGAGTGCCAGACAATCTGCTGTTATCCTATGCGAGCACGCGTCAGCGGGTTATTGTTTGGTGATTTGCACTCGCCGCAACGCTTGTGATATCGCGTACTGAATACATCGATTGAGAAGGACAGCAGAATACATGAACGCTACATATTCTTTGAGGCTTTGCTGTTTCGTCTTGATGGTGGTCGCTGGTCAGACGGGTTTGTCGAACACTCAACCACCGCCCAACATCTTGTTGATCATGGTCGATGACATGGGTTGGTCGGACGTTGGCTGTTATGGTGGCGAGATCGAAACGCCGAACATCGATCGACTTGCCTCCGAAGGGATGTTGTTCACTCAGTTCTATAACAATGCAAAATGCACGACGACTCGTGCTTCGCTGTTGACGGGGCTGTATCCTCGGAACGGTGGTCGAGGCACCAAGGAGCTCATCACGAAGAACATGCTGACGCTGGGTGAAGCCATGCGATTTGCAGGCTATGCGACCGGGCTTTCCGGAAAGTGGCACAACGGCGCCGAAGTCGGCAGTCGCCCGTTCGACCGAGGCTTCGACGAAGCATACGGGCTGTGGGACGGCTGCTGCAATTTCTTCAACCCCAAGACTCGTGATCCAGAATTCAAAGGAGGACGAGTTCGCACGTTTGGTCACAACGACAAGTTCCTGGAGTTCGAAGGTTTTCCGGCCGACTATTATACGACTGACGCTTTTACCGATCATGCGATCGAAACGATCAAGCGGCATGCGAGTGCAGGGGAACCGTTCTTCCACTATTTGCCATACACTGCTCCGCACTATCCACTGCACGCGAAGCCGGCCGATATCGCCAAGTACAAAGGCAAGTACTCCGAAGGTTGGGACGTGCTGAGGCAGCGCCGGCTTGCGAAACAAAAAGAGCTTGGTCTCATCAGCGGCGAGTGGACTGTCATAGAGCGTGATGGTCTCGCCAAAGCTTGGGACGAAGCGAAATCGATTGACGAAAACTGGCAGCAGCTTCGGATGGAGGTCTACGCTGCAATGATTGACTCGATCGATCAAAATATTGGTCGAGTCTTCGATACGTTGGACGAGCTTGGAGTCACCGACAACACTCTGGTTCTATTCCTAGCGGACAACGGCGGATGCGCTGAGACTCCTGGTGGAACCGATCCAAACCAGATTCCCGGACCAAGAGACTTTTACGCTCATGTCGGGCCGGGCTGGGCGACTGCGTCCAACACACCTTGGCGTCGCTACAAGCAGTACTGCCACGAAGGCGGAATCGCAACGCCGCTGCTCGCTCGTTGGCCCAACGTGATCAAACCTGGCTCACGGACCGACCAAGTTGGGCACATTATCGACTTTCTGCCAACGTTCCTTGAATTGGCGAACTCGGAATATCCGACCACTCATCCTGTGTTCGCAGAGCCCACAATTCCGCTGGACGGCAAGTCGCTGCTCCCAGTTTTCAATGGCGATCAACGAGCTCCACGCCGCAATCTGTGTTGGCATTGGGCGAACAACCGAGCGATCCGAGAAGGCGATTGGAAACTCGTGTGGGACCGACATGAGAAGAACTGGGAGCTGTACAACGTCGCAGTCGATCGCACCGAAGCTCATGATCTTGCCGCCGAACGTCCAGAACTTGTCGCGGCGCTTGCGGCCAAATGGCAAGCGTGGGCGGACATGACGGACGTCAGGTTGCAGAAAAAAAAGCCGAAGGACACAAAGCCCGACGATACGGACTCTAAACCGTCTTAAACAACTTGCGACCGAGCGCTGGGTGATAGACCGTCCAATTGCTGTCGGTGTTTACGTCTTCCCGCATGAGTTGCTCAAACGTGAACAGTTTTGCGTCCATGTCATCGAGATAATGAAGTGCAACCGCTTCGAGCGTCATCGGAACCTTGGGGCTGCCAAATTCCATCTTGCCGTGGTGGCTGACAATCAAGTGGCGCAATTGGATGGCTAGGTCTTCGGGGAATCGCTCGTTCGCAAGCTGTTCAGCTTCCTCGATCTTCTTGTCCAGAATCGAAACGCCCTGTACCAGGTGGCCAACCAGCTGACCTGAATCGCTGTAACCGAGCGCTCGATCGTACGTCAGTTCATCGATCTTTCCGATGTCGTGCAGAAAGGCTCCCATGATGAGGATGTCTCTGTTGAGTGCCGGATAATGACACGCGACTTTTGCGGCTAACTGCATTAGTCCAAGCACGTGCTGCAGCAGCCCCCCAGGATAAGCGTGATGATTCTTGATCCCGGCCGGAGCTGAAGTGAACTTTCGCTGGAACTCGTCGTCCATCAAAAAGCATTCGCCCAAGTTCTTGAGATGGAAGTCGTCCATCGCGCGAATCATTGCAGCGACCTGACGTGACATGTCCTCCAGTTGGTCGGCGCCGATGTGTGAAAACGCTGAGTCGTCCACGCTGCCCGGTTTGGCTCGGTCGATGTGCGACAGGATCACCTGCATATTGCCGTTGTAGACTTGCGATTTGCCAGTAACGTCAACGAAGTCGCCGTTCTCGAAGCTGTTGTAAACGCTCTCCTTCGCGTTCCACATCATGGCATTCACGACACCCGTTTTATCCGTCAGACGCAATTGCAGATACAAATCGCCATTCCGGTTTGGGCGGAGCTGTTTTTCGGAGGCAATGTAGACTTCGTTTACTTCGTCACGGTCGCCGAGCTGGCTTATAAACTGGCGAGACATAAGACTCCTAGCTAATGCCGCGTTTTAGATCATAAGAATGACGCGGGAGACACTTCCACAAGTCACGGCGTCGCGGGCGCAGCATACTGTTCGCGACGGTCTGGATTCTAAGACCGACGCAACGAAGCTTCAAGGTCGCCACAATCTGCGCGGTACATCCATACCCTCACACTCCTGGATTCTTTGTAAAACACGCGACCAGTCGGGCGAGTAGAGCGAATCGCGATCATACGGCAAAACTGAAAAAAACAATTTGGCTAAACCCTGAGTGCCACTCGCCACAGTGCTAACCGCCGTTTTACGGATACTTGCCATCGTCGTCCCGCGTAGGTTGTAGCTTCTCGTACGTGCCGAGTCTGCCTGCAATGATTCGCCTAAGCTCCGGCTGGCGATTTCCCAAAGAGTCCAGCGCCTGACGGCAAGCCTCTTTCGCTGCTTCAAAATCGGCAAGCTCCGCGTGCGCGACTGCCAACAATTCAAACCGCAACACAGCCGGTATCGCGTTGTCTGATTCGAGCTGCCGTGCCAGCTCAAGAGCACGACCTCCGTCACGGACTTCGGGATCAACGCTGGTAGCGAGAAGCCACGCTAGACTCGCGATCGTCGCGCCGTCGCGCGCACCCTTGTTGATTGCAGCCTCGAACTGTACGACAGCGTCGGGAGTTCGCTTCATTTCGAGTAACGCTCGGCCGAGCCGTGAATGAGTCGCGGTTCTCGCATTACCAACGTCAACTAGATGCTGGTAATGTGGAATCGCGATGGAAAACCTCCCGCCTGCACTAAGAGCATTTGCCAGATTCATGCGAGCTTGATAAGAATTGGGATCGATTTCAATCGCCAGATTCAACAACTCGATCGCCTTTTGGATATTGCGTTTACGAGCGTAAATGACCGCCAAGTTAACGATCGCGTCGCTGTGGTTTGGATTTGCTTTGAATGCTTGATCAAAGTATTCGAACGCCTGTTCGTGCTCATTCTTTGCGACCAGCGAAACGCCCAAATTGTAGTTGGCCGCGGCGTATTCGCGGTTCAGTTGCTCTCGCTCTTCAGGTGTCTTCGCGAATTGCAGCCGACGCTCCAGCATCGCCGTGTCCATTTGCAGGTATCGAGCGTAGTCGTCGCTGTAACCGTTTTCTTGAAACACGTGCGCGACCGCTCGCAGCAACATCTGCTTCGGTGGCGAGTTCCAAATGCCCGCAAAGGGCACAGCCGCGTCGCGTCGTTCGATCGCGGATTTGGACAACGAGCTTGCGTCGCTCAAGAACGATTCGACTGCAAACTGGCCGCGGTAAACGGCCGCGATGTTACCGAATTCGTCGAGCAGGAAACTGTATGGGACAGCCAGAGGCGGAACTCGATTGAACAATACGCTTTCCGCCAATCGCAACTTTTCAACGAGCGGCGGCTTCGCGATACCAATTTCAAATGGAAGCGAGAGTTCCTTGGCAAGCTGTTTCGCGTTTGCAGCTCCATTGGCATTTTCGATGTCGTATTCGTCGAGCGACACCAGAATCACATCAACGCCCTGCTGCTCAATCGCGGCTACGTTCTGTTTGATTTCACGCAACAATCCTTTGCAACTCGGGCACCAGCTGGCCCAAAACACGATCAACTGCGGACGTCCACTCGGCTCGATCTGCTGCTGACTTCCATCCAGCGTTGCGTACGACAACATCGGCAGCGGAAGGCGATTCGAGAGGATCGTACGCGTCTCGCCCGACGCAACGACTGTTTCTTGCTCAGCGTCATGAATCGCTAAGCCAGGTCGCGGCATATCGATTTGCTGAGCGAGTTCGGTGCCTTCGACGATTTTGTAGCGACTGTTGCACTCGATGCCGACGTAGCTTGCCGTGTTTCCGTTTGGCCACTGCACTTCGACGAGTCGAATGTCGCGCGAACCCAGACCGAAATGAAGCGTCTTTGATGATTGTGACAAGAATCCGTCACCGGCGGTCAGCGTTTTCACGATCGGTCGCTCGTCGGACTCCAGCCACACGGTAACTCGAGCCCCAATCGCATCGCGGTTCGAAATCGTCCCCTGCAGTTGCAGCGACAAGTAATTCGCATTGGCAGCTTGGCCTTCCGTGCGGATCTCATTCCGCATGAATCGAAGTCGCGGCCCTGTGCGATTGTGAAACCAGAGATCGATGTCGCCATCGTGATCCCAATCGGTCGCACAAACAGCTCGTCCGTCGTCGTCGAAATCGAGCCCTGACGCAAACGAAAAATCGGCAAACGGTTCGCCCTCGCAGTTCAAAAATGCACAATTCCGTTCGTGACCGCTGAACGATCTCCCGTCACGAAGCATCTGCATCGTGCTGCGCCATCCTTCGCGATAGCTGGCAAAACCGTCGGGACTGCTGGCTGCTCTTGGCGATTGCGACACGACCTGTCGCCAGACGAAACTTCACAAGTCATCCTTGATCTCGTTAGTGATGTAGCCGTTCACGACGACGATGTCCGGCCAGCCGCTGTTGGTCATATCGGCGAATATCGACGACCAAGCCCAACGCCCCATGACAACATTTTGCTGAACGCTTACGTCGGAGAATTTGCCGTTTCCCTGATTCGAAAACAGAGTGTTGCCGCGAGCCATTCGCTGCAGATAAGCAACCGTGCTGTCGGGGACGCCTGTCCCAAAGTCGCGCTGAAACGTCACTCGATTTCCGGCGGACGAATACATGTTGCCGACGTAAATGTCACTTTGGCCGTCTCGATCGAAGTCCGCAAAACTGACCGACATTCCGGAAGCGTGGTCTTCAACGTTGGCGTCAGCGGCGATGTCGCGAAACTTGCCTCCGTCGTTCACATAAAGACAGTTTCTGCCAAAGTCGTTCGCAACATAGAGGTCAACGTCTCCGTCGTTGTCGACATCATTCCACGCAGCGGCCATGCTGAATCGCGAATTGTGTTCGTCCAAACCAACTTGGACGGTGACATCTGCGAATTGAAAGTCGCCAACGTTTCTCAGCAGTACATTCTTGCCGCCATTGTTCGCGTCGTGGTAAGGGATCGGAAATGGAAGCCCGCGATCGTTCGGCGAGTCCTTTCGCACGTCGTAACCGCAGATGTACAAGTCGAGCAAACCGTCTTGGTCGAAGTCGGCCGACGTGATCGAAAACGAATCGGTCTCAACTTCGATCGATCTGGCAAGCGTGAACGTTCCGTCGCCATCGTTATTGCAGATTCTCAAAAATGGGTCCGTGCCAACGACCAGATCCTGATCGCCATCGTTATCCAAATCGACAAACAGGACTCCTACCGAATCATCCAGGTAATTGACGCCCGATTCTTTTGAGCGATCGACGAGCGTGCCGTCTGGTTGTTGAACGTACAGGCGATTGGGAAGTCCGCCGGCATCGCAAACGTAGAGATCGTCGAGCCCGTCACCATTCACATCGCCGACGGCCATACCGTGATGGCCGAACTGGCCAAGAAACTCTTTCGGGATCCGGCTCAGCCAATGCGGAATGCCTGGCAGCATTTGCTTCGAATGCGATTCGTTCGCCTGCAACACGGACGCCGTACAGTCAGCGAAGAGTTTGCTGCTCGTAATTCGTTCGAGATCCGTGACGTCGATCGATTCGAATTTAATGTCATTCGCTCCGTCAAGTCTCAGTTTGCATTGCAACTGACTGGTTTGCTGTGCACGCCTGCTCCCATCGGCTACGCCAAATTCGAATCGGACGACTGTTTGGATGTTCGTGCCATCAACTTCGATCCGGTGGACCTTGAAATAGGATTGCACATTGGCTGACTGTGCCTGCCAACCTGCGGGAAGGGCTTCGGCAAACAGTGAAGTCATGCTGCTGGCGGACTTGGCGGCGTCTTCGCCAAGCAACGCTCGTTGAACTTGGAAACCACCAATACGTTTCGAATGATTGCTCCCGTTAAGGACGGGCAACTTCGCGGTGAATTCGGGCAGCGTGAATTGATTCAGCTCGTCTGTTGAGTGAGACGCCAGTTGCTTACTGATCGTCGCCAAGCACGACGTGACGCGTGCAGCGATCTCTTCGCTTTCGGATGCGATCGAACTTGGCCCGTCGAGCAAAGCCGGATTCGAGCGATCGCCCACGTTTATCCGCGTTTGCAGTGTGGAAGGCTTCACACTTGGGGTTTGCTCGCCGGCTGAATTGCCATTGTCAAAATCGCAACGATGTGCCACCTTTGTCGCCGCTACCACAGCTAAGGCGATGGCAATGACAAGAATCCTGAACTTGACTGCATTGGACTTTGGCCGAGACATATCGTTATTGCCTGAGATTAATTCTTGAGCCAACTACGATACTCGCTTATGCTGTCTGCCGGAACATTGAAGCTTGTTTGCAGCACAGAACTAACTTGCGTAATGGGAGAAAACTATGCGGAAACTGTTTGCGTGCCTG
>JAGQPC010000814.1 GCA_020426925.1 Planctomycetales bacterium
TCGTGACCCTGCTGAACGCCATGGAGCGAACCAATTCCAAACGAGGAATCGCAGCCCTCTGCATTGGGGGCGGCGAAGGTGTTGCCGTGGCCGTCGAGCGTTGAAAGTGAGAAAGGGCCATCATGAGCCAAAACAATCTGGATGCAACTCAATTCTTCGAATCTTCCAATGCCATGATCCAACCATGGGTCGAATACTGGGTGAAATTGCACGAGCAAAACGTCGAATGGAGCCAGGCATTGATGTCCGGAATGCCACCCAATGCCGACCCGGCGGCCATACGCAACCATTGGTCGAGTGCGATGACGCAGAGTATTGAAGCGTTCATGAGGACGCCTGCCTTCTTAGAATCGATGCGTCGCAACGCAGAAGCTCTCACTGCCGCGAAGGTCACTTCCGAGTTGGCTAAGCGAGAAGTTGCTCGTGAGATGGGTGTTCCCCACAGCCACGATATCAGTGGTCTGTACGAGCGTCTGGAATCTGCCCACGAAGGTGTGCTGGAACGCTTGAGTGCCATCGAGGCACGTTTGACCACTATCGAAGAAAAACTCAACCCCCTAAGACAAATAAAGGAAGGAAGCCATGACTGATTCAGCAACAAAAACCGACGACTTTGCCGCTCGCAGCATCGATCTAGATGGTAAAGTTGCGCTCGTCACAGGAGCCTCGCGGGGGATCGGAAAAGCGATCGCCTTCGCCTTGGCGGCCCGCGGTGCCAGGGTGGCACTCAACTGTAATACTGGCGGCTCTCTCGCAGAACAAGTTCGAGATGAGATCCGCGGCTTAGGCGGTGCAGCCGAGTACTATGCCCACAACATCGCCGACGAGGACGAAGTCCAGAAAATGCGAGACGAAGTCATTGCAGATTTCAATCAAGTCGACATCCTCGTCAACAATGCCGGGATTACTCGCGACAAGACTTTCAAGAAGATGACTCGCGAGATGTGGGACACGGTGATTAGCGTCGACCTGACTGGCGTTTTCCTGGTCACCAAGCAATTCATCGACCCGATGGCCGAGCGCAAGTGGGGGCGAGTGGTAAATATTGCGAGTGTGATTGGTGAGATCGGGAACTTCGGTCAAACCAACTACGCGGCAGCCAAGGGAGGCTTGATCGCCTTCAGCAAATCTCTGGCTCGCGAGTACGCTCGCAAAGGGATCACGGTGAATACGGTAGCACCCGGATTCATCAAAACGGACATGACGGAGGCTGTTCCCGAAGCGGGATTGAAGATGGTGACGGATGCTACACCAATTGGACGGCTGGGGCTGCCCAACGAAGTCGCAGCCGGCGTGGCCTTCCTCGCGTCGGACGCAGCATCCTATGTGACGGGACATGTGCTTGACATCAATGGCGGTTACTCGATGTAACGACCCTGAGGTGCGAAACAAAACGGCGATGACAACCAAGACGAAAAACGAGGCTCAATTCTGGGGAGCATTTTGATGAATCCTGCATTTATGGAATGGGCTCTCGACATGCAAAAAAAAGCATGGGATGAGAGCTTCAAACAGTGGAACCGTGTCCTTAACGCACCGACAATCGCGGAGCATGCACTGCATCCAGAAGTTGCTGGCACGCCGCATGATGTGGTCTACGAAAAGAACTCGCTGAAGCTCTACCACTATCGTCGTGATTCGCCGGCTGTGGTGACGGAACCGGTCTTGATTTGCTACGCGCTGGTGAATCGACCTTACATCCTCGACCTGCAACCTGACCGGAGCGTCGTACAGCGGCTGCTCGAAGGCGGCCTGGATGTTTATCTGGTCGACTGGGGCGTCCCCACGGCGGCGGACAAAACTCTGGGGCTACACGATTACATCTGTGGCAGTATGCGCAGGGTTGCCGACGTGGTTCGCAGTAGGTCCGATACGCCCGATTTCAATCTGCTCGGCTACTGCATGGGCGGGACGA
>JAGQPC010000815.1 GCA_020426925.1 Planctomycetales bacterium
CCGCACTTGGATCCATTACCATCGGACATCCGTCAGATCTTGTCCGAAGCATGGACACAGGTGTCCGGCGTCACGTGTGGAAAACAGCTTGGAATGACGCTGGAAGATACTGACCTGGATTTGCATTGTGAGACCGACCATGTCTGCATGTTGCACGTGTTTCGTAACATTCTTGAGAACGCGGTGTCAGCGTGTGGCGACGTAGTAAACATTTCCGCTGCCTGGAGTGAAACGAATCTGGATCGATCACCCGCACTTCAAATAAGCATCAGCGATAATGGACCGGGTTTTTCGCCAGAACAACGTCGTAAAGCATTTCAACCTTTTTTTACAACCAAACTAACGGGCACTGGTCTTGGGCTAGTGATTTGCAGACAGATTGTCGAACGTCACGGGGGCAGAATTGACATCTCAGAAAATTCGGTCAACGGTGCCACAGTACTAATCACTTTACCTCGGAGCATCAAACGATGACAAAACAATTTCGAATCGGTGTCGCGGAAGACGAACCAGACATGCGTGAGTTTTACGAGATTGTCATACCTGAACTTGGACATCAGTTGCTATGGGCCGCGAGATCGGGAGTCGGGCTGTTAAAAAACTTCGAAATAGAACGGCCGGATCTCTTGATTGTCGACGTACAAATGCCGTTCTTGGGCGGATTGGAGGCAGTTCGGCGACTGAGCTGCGACACGGTTCCAGTCATCGTCGTGTCTGGATTTCACGATCAACAAACGATGGCGAAGGTTGATGCGGAGCAGATCCTCGCCTATTTGGTGAAACCGATTCGTGAGGCCGATCTCAAAACGTCAATTATGGTGGTAATGCACCAATTCGAGGAATTCCAGAAACTCCGGCAGCAAGATACGATTACCCTTGCAACGCGGCGCGTGATGCAACTGACGCACGTTAGCGAACAGCAGGCGATGCATCGTCTCAATCAGTTGATGATCAAAGAGAAGCGTACCCTGGTCGAAGTTTCAGAAACCATCCTGGGTGCGATCGACTACGTAGACGATGGCAAAACGTCACATGTCTGAGTGATCCGGCACAGTTCCATGCCAGCGACTTCTCTTGGCGCGGCGCACACGGAAAGCGAAGGCGAATATCGCAGCGAGCCACGGGAGATACTTGAATTACCTGAAGGAGAAACCAAATGGATAACACCAGCCTTTTAGTTGTGGCCATGGCCAAACAATGCAGACGTCTGATCCACAAAGCGGATGAGTCTGTCACGAGCCTACCGAAAGCGCTTCAGTCGAAACACCTTCTCTGGATGTGCGACCAGATTGAAAAACACGCAGAAGAAGGGCCTGCGACCAAACTGCATCGTTGGATTGGATTCGTGCAAGCCGCGATGCTGGCCAATCGAATGCTCGACCTGGATGGGTTAAAAGCGATGTTCGGCCAGGCTAAAGCCGAGGATGCAGAAAGGTGTGAAGAATCTGAAGACTTAACGGATCACCTCGATCCAACGAGCTCTTTCGAGTTTGATATTGGTGGGCAAGGTTAGACGGCAATGTCTGTTTTTGAAGTCTGCGGACATGAGAAGCGGAACTGAACAGAGAGAGGCGAATCGGCAGGAAGGAATCCGAGTGCGTATGCCGCATACGATTTCCCCAAGCCGATGCGGCCTTACAAACAGATCAGGGTAGTCGCACCCAAGTGATCCGGAATCCGAATGCTCTCGAGTGCGGATGCACAACATCGCAAAGGGAGTATTTCCAAAGCAGGTGCTCCCGGACACTCAAACGAATCTTGCTTGGCCATGTTGAGCACATTTCATGATGCTACGCTCGACAGACTCCTGCCGCATGGTTCGCTTTGGAACGCACGTAACGAAGTGCGAGTGATGCGATGAAAGCGATTGGATTGGTTGGCCCCGAGTGCTTGAGCGATTTGGTGGCGACGATCGACGCGATGTTGATGCCACAGACGTGTGAGTGGTAAATCGCATCAGTATTGGCGAAGGACGGGGCACCGTACATCGTCACAGGCGATGTGGGCAGCGTGCACTCCGAACAGTCACGTGGCTGCTCAGATTGGCAAACTTGTGGGGAGCCATGTGATCGCAAGCCCGGCAAAAAGTGTGCTCGTAACCTTCTCGGCGAAAAAGGAATGTGATGAAACAGTTTTTCACGCGGTTTTGGCAAAAAGGAATCCTCTCGACGTTTCTCGCCGGTCTTTTCGCTTTGCTGCCAATCGTGATCACCCTGGGCATCATGGTCTGGGCCGGGAGCTTGCTTAAGGAAGGCTCGGCTTGGAAAGTTTCGTGGGGCGGACACTGTCCAAACTGGGACTTCGATTTGTCACCGATCCAACTGTGGCATCCGTTCTGAGTTGGGGCGCAGTCCTCCTGGCCATCTGGCTTTTCGGCGTTCTACTCAAATCGGTT
>JAGQPC010000816.1 GCA_020426925.1 Planctomycetales bacterium
GGATATTTTGCGAGTCCGTCATGATCTGGAGCCCGGCGAAATCTAAAACGCTCGTGAGTTTTCATGTTAAACCTGAACGCAACGGAAGCTGCATTCGAAATCTGGCAAGCAGGTCTGGATGCCGTCCGGAGCGATCGAGCGGTAACCTCAAATCTGCACGCGAGCATCTCATCCGACGGAACAGCCACGCTCCGCGTCGCTGCGCAGGCTTTCACACTGCCGGCTGACGGTCGTGTATGTGTCGTCGGCGCGGGAAAAGCGGGCGCCGGAATGGTGAAAGGAATTGAGGCGGCATTGCGGCCTCTGCATTTGGGCGAGCGACTTTTTGGCTGGGTGAACGTTCCAGAAGGGCCCAAGCCAGCCGATTTGACATCGAACGTCGTGCTGCACCATGCGCGTCCCGCCGGTGTGAATGAGCCGACGTTGGCGGCTGTCGAGGGAACCAAGCGGATTGTTGAACTGGTCGAACACTTGCACCCGAGCGACCTGTGTATCTGCTTGCTATCGGGCGGTGGCTCCGCGCTTTTGCCTTTGCCAACAGACGACATTTCGCTGGAAGAGAAAGTCCAACTGACGCGAGATCTCAGTGCGGCAGGAGCGACAATTCAACAGCTCAACGCTGTCCGTCAACGGTTCAGTCGAGTGAAAGCTGGAGGACTCGCTGGATGTTGTTCGGCGTCGAACCTAGTTTCGCTGATCATTTCGGATGTAATCGGCGATCCGCTGGATGTCATCGCGTCTGGCCCAACGGTGGTTCAGCGTACCACGAAAACATCGCTGGAAGATGTTTGGGAGCGACTCGTTGCCTCTGGCGCGAAAAGATCAGCTGAATTCGTTCGAGCAGTGATATACGATCCGGTCGAGAAAACTCCTCCGCCGACAACCCAAGTCCTAAACACGATCATTGCGAACAACCAGACTGCGGTGGAAGCGGCACGCGAGCATGCGTCTCGGATCGGATTCAAGTGCATTGTGCTTCCGCCGGAGTCAGCCACAACGACCGCGGACGAACTCGGCGCCAGCCTGGCAATTCGACTTTTGAAAAGACTTCGTGATTGCGTCGAGCCAACTTGCATCATCACTGGCGGTGAGCCTGTCGTGCATTTGTCTCCAGCGGCGAATCGGGGACGAGGAGGTCGCAACCAGCAGCTAGTGCTCGCGGCACTAAATCGGCTGTTGCCGAACATCGACGAGCCTGGAAACGCTGACTTTGCCATTTTGTCCGGCGGCACGGATGGCGAGGATGGTCCTACCGATGCCGCCGGCGCGATCTGCAATCAAACTATTCTGCAGCGCTACGCCGAGATCGGATTAGATCCAGCCGAGTATTTGGCAAGAAACGACGCCTATTCGTTTTTTGAGCAAGCGGGTGGTCTGTTTCGAACCGGTCCTACCAATACGAATGTTTGTGATGTTCGCGTGATTACAATTTCGTGCTAACATTCTGCTAGGCGAGCCTGTTCGCTGAAGTTACGTTTGACCCAGACGCCACTACTTCAACCAAGATCATCGAGGCAATCGTGCATCCAGTACTTAATCGAAATACGTTTTTGGTAAAAGAACACGTTGGCATGTTCAAGGCAGCCAGCAACTATGATGTATTCGATCCTGAGACTGGCGACATGATCATGACGTGTCGTGAACTAAGAATTGGCATATTCACAAAGATGCTGAGGTTCACCGATTACAAACGCATGACGCCATTCTTTTTGGATATCGACGCGGCCGATGGAACGCAATTGATCAGCGTCAAACGAGGTATCTCGCTGTTTTTGTCCAAGGTCGATGTCTTGGACGAAAACGACCAGCGGATTGGCGGTTTCAGCCAGAAGCTCTTTTCCATTGGCGGCAAGTTTGACGTAATGGGGCCGTCCAATCAGCTGCTTTGCACGCTGAAGGGAAAGTGGACGTCGTGGGACTTTCGGTTTGTGACCGGCGATAAAGAACTGGCTCGAGTCACAAAAAAATGGAGCGGCTTAGGCAAAGAGCTTTTCACGTCGGCCGACAACTACGTCTTGGAAATCTCCGACCAGGTCCCGCCAAACAATCCACTTCGCCAGCTGATCCTCGCCAGTGTCTTCTGTATCGATTTGGTGCTGAAAGAGTAGAGGCCAATTTCTTTTTTGTTTGCACCTTGGCGCTAAACGATCACTGAGCGGCCAGAAAGCCGCTCCGTTCAAATACCGTACGGCTTGTGGCGTTACGCTGTGAAGAAGATGATCGGCACTGGTCGAATGCCGAGCGCTTACGCTCCATGCATTGGGCCGTAGAATGACACGCGGTTGCGTCCTCCTCGTTTTGATATGTACAGGGCTTTGTCTGCAGCTTCGACAAATTCTTCGAAGCTTTGCGCTTCAGGAATGTCTCCCGAGAATGCCACGCCAAAACTAGCAGTAACGCTTAACGTTTCTCCCTCGAACGAAACCTTCAGGTTCTCGACCGCGGATCGAAATCGCTCGGCAGCAATGGCCGCTTGTTCTGGATGTGCGTTTGCCAGCAAGATCGTAAATTCTTCGCCTCCGTACCGAGCCACAAAGTCGGTTCCGCGAGCGACGTCCCGAAGTGCCCTGCCAACTCCCTGGAGAACTCTATCGCCAGCAGCGTGCCCCTTGCTGTCGTTGAACGACTTGAAGTGATCAATGTCCATCATCACGACCGCAAACCTTCGCGCGGGATTGCGCCGCCAACACTCCCACAACGCGTCCGTTTCTTTTTGAAGCGCCGCCCGATTAGGAAGCCTCGTCAGCACGTCGGTATTGGCAGTTTCCACCAATGAACGATTCGCCTCCTCAAGTTGAGTCGATTTGTTATTCGCTGTCGCCAAGTCAGCTGCCAGTCCAATACTCATGAGAATCAGTCGCTGGCGGGCTTCTTCCAAAATCGCCTCACAGTTGATTTGGTCCGAATGTGGATCGCCAAAGACGGAAAGCGTGCTCTTCAGCTCCTCTTCCGACGACATGAACATGCGTTCGATTTCGTGTTCCGTGATCCCCAGCAAGCTGTCGGCCAACACACGGACTCGCTCAAGTTCTAGTGCCTGATTGTCTCCTGTCAGTAGTCCGGCGACGGCGTCGGCAACGGTGACGATGGATGTCAGCGGAGAATCGGTTTTTCTTCCCTCAACGACTTCACCCCAATCCCTGACAGCTTCGCATACGTCGTCCGGTAACTTCCAATGGGACAGCAACGTAAATGCGATTTCGTGATGGCTGAGTCCGCAGTGTTTTCGCTCGAGTTCTGGCGATGGAAAGCACGTGTCCGACTCGCTTAGCACACGTTCGTAGGCGTCTTTAGCGGCTGTGTGCAGCACAAGTTGACCAATTCGCGACAGCAGACCACAAAGAAACGCTCGCTGTTCGTTGCCGTTCCCCAATAATCGAACGAGCGACCTACTGGCAACGGCGGTCGCTACGTTGCGACGCCACAACAATTCACCACTCAAACCACTTGGATGCGACCAAGACGGAAACGACTGTTTCAAAGAAAAGCCCAACGCTACGGCGACGGTCGCCTTTGCTCCCATCACAGAAACGGCCTGATGAATTGAATCAATTACGCGGCCTCTTGAGTAAGCAGTCGAATTCGCGATTCTTAGAATCGCAGCAGAAAGCGCAGAGTCGAGCGACAGCACGTCACTAAGATCGCGAACTCCCTTGTCTTGGTCCTTGCTTAGTTCGATGACTTTGATCGCGACATGAGGTGGGCTTGGCAAGCTATCGAGATTACACACTTGGGCATTAAGTGGTACTGTCGTTGACATCTAGGATCTTTCTTGCAGCTGCAATATACAATTGGTGTTAGTTGTCTTCTTTAGCATACGTTCTGTTAAACGCACATTTCAGGCATGCGCGATTGCTGGCTCTTGTATCGGTTGACTTCGCCTCGCTTCGATGGATTGTGCGATCGAGTCGCCGCATATTTCGCTTGGCGTAATAACCGTGTCGACACCGGCTTTCCGCATCCGATTGGCGATGGAGAAGTTATCCGCCCTTGCGAGCACCTGGATTCCCCCCCCAAGCGACTTTGAGGAAATCGCAACCAGCAGGTTATCCAGTTCGGACTCCATCAGTGCGACGACCATACCTGCATTCAAAATGTTTGTACCGGAAAGTTCCAATTCATTGGTAGGGTCGCCTACGACTGTCAAAAGGCGCCGGTGCGCGGATTTCAAGTGCTCTAAGCTTTCCACATTGGAATCGATCACGACGACATCGATTCTTTTTCGGAGCAATCGACTTATCAAAGCCGACGCCATCGCGTCAGATCCGCAGACGACCGCGTGTCCCTGCAGCTTGTTGATCATTTTCTTGTTTTTCCTTTCTTGAAACCGACCTGTTAGGTCGCCTTCGACCAGGCAGCTGGTAAGCGTCGCGGACCACAAAGCCATCGTAAACAAACAAAGCACGATGAACGCTGCCGTGAAGGCTCGTCCTTCAGGTGAGAGTGTGTTTGGCTCGCCGTAGCCAACCGTCGAAAGCGTTATCACCGTCATGTAAAAACCGTCTCGCAAAGGCCAAGATTCAATGAACGTGTAGCCCAGCGTGCCGACGACCATTAATGTAATGATGGCGACGACGACAACGGCCAAGCGACGAGTGAATCTGGTGTCGGTCATCTGACTAGCTCTTGCATGCCTTCCGCAGTTGCTCGAATTCCGACATTGCCCGCATCTTTAGCTCTGCGTCCGCGTCACTTGCTGCTGCGTCACTATCGTGTTCTGTCGAGTCCGCGTCGCCGCCCAACTGCCACTCTCGCGCCAAGTAGTTGGCTCGCGCAACGATTTCGACCAGCTTTGGAGCACACAATGCGTCGTCAGGTGCGTGATGGAAACTAACCGCATCGCACAGTACGTCGGGAAGCCCCCACTCTTCAATACAACGTTCGCCGATCTCTTGGTGCGTGATCCCAAAACGGTCACTTTCCATTGCGATGATCGAGTCCGCGTTCGCGACTGTTTCTATCTGGGTGTACTCCGACGGCACCACGTCATAAAAGATCAGTTTGCCAACATCGTGTAGCATTCCGGCCAAGAATGCCTCGTTGACTGGCACGTCGGTTGTGTCAGCCGCCAGCAGCGCAGCCACTGTCGCGCACCCTAGCGAATGCAGCCACAGCCCTTCGCGGCCTGCTGCGGTCTCGGAATCACCTTCAAACAAATCGGCCGCAGCAGCAGTCACGACCAAGTCGCGAACCGCGTTGTTACCCAACACGACAACCGCTTGGTCGATGCTGCCAATTTTCCGAGAAAAACCGTAAAGCGGACTGTTCGCAACTCTTAAAACGCGAACTGCGATGGAAGGTTCAAATGAAATCTGCTGAGTGATGTCCGATGGACGCGTACTTGGATCCTTCACCATCTCCACGATCTTGAGCGCAGCAGTTGGAAACGGTTTTATCTCGGCATTGTGAAGTTGATCTATCAGGGTACCGTTCATGTTGTCTTTCAGTTGAGGTGTCACACGTGCTGGACAGTTCACGACGACGCACACCAAATGCGTACGGGTACCACAAACTGGGGCAGTCGATGCGGTAATCGAACGGGCGAGAGCTCTCTTGCTTGCATCTCGAATGGAAATCCAGGCTTTCTGGGAAAGCAGTTCTGATCACGAAGCCTGTAAGGGAGATTCGCTTTCTCATGCGGCAATCTCGTAGTGGCGATGTGGAAACTACCGTTCGTGCTCAGTGCGTGGCGTTAATGGTAAATGGACCTGCGCGGCTGGTACTGTACGACTGAAGCTGAGTGGCTGGCTGGCGGTCGAGCGATAGCGAGCGCCAAGCTTCGACGACGATGAAACCGCCACTAAATTCATGCGCTGTTAGTGCTGCGGCGTGATCCGCCCGGTGCTTCAATGCGAAGAGGGCCGCAAGTTAAACCGTTCGGCTCGCGCCGTGCCGCCAACAAGAGCCCGGCCCTTGTGCGAAGCAATCCTCAACGCAGACACCCTCTGCTGTCGGAATGGATTGAGAGCAAGCACGCAAGAGTTGCACTGGCGGCGATTCGCAATATGCACAATTGTCCGGTGGTTTCGATAATTCCGGTTTTGGTCCCGCATTTGCTTCTAATCGTCTCGCTTCAATCCACAACAAGGAGATCATGGATGCTCTCAGGCTTGTACAGTGCTGCAACAGCATTGACCGTGGCTCAACATCGACACGAAGCCACGGCGCACAATCTCGCACATGCTTCTGTGCCAGGCTATCGCCGGATCACAAGCTCGACCGAAACGTTCGAGTCGGCGATGTCAGCGGTTCAGCCGGCGGAAGGCCGAGGCGTGCTGTCGTTGCCGGACCAAACCGACTTCACCAGCGGTCCTGTTCAAACTACCGGACGTTCGCTTGACGTTGCGATTCAGGGAGACGGGTTCTTCGCTGTATCGACGCCCGACGGAACTGCCTACACACGAAACGGAGTCTTCTTCTTGCAGCCGGACGGTGCACTCATCACCGCAGACGGTTACCGAGTACAAGACAGCGCTGGTGCCGAGATTCAACTGCCAGCCACGATCTCTCCGTCAGACATAACGATTGGAAATGACCGCTCGATCTCCGTAGCAGGGGCAGTCGTTTCACAGCTTGGTGTATTCGCATTTGAAGACAATTCCAAGCTCGAGCGAATAGGGACCACTCTGTTCTCGCCATCGCCAGAAGCGGTTCAAACTGAATCATTTGCCGTCGTCCAACAGGGAGCCCGCGAATCGTCCAACGTTTCCACAGTCGACGAGCTCATCCAAATGATCGCTGGCATGAGGCACTACGAGGCCGCTCAAAAAGTGCTCACGTCAATCGATGATTCGATCTCACAATCCACCGATCCTCGAACAGCTTAAGAAGGATTCGACAAATGATACGCGCACTGTATAGCAGCGCAACGGGCATGAAAGCGCAGGAAATGCTCATTGACGTCACAGCAAACAACCTCGCGAACGTGAACACGAATGGCTTTAAACGTAGCCAGCTCGATTTCGCCGATTTGCTCTATTCGCAGCCAGAGCAGGCTGGAGCTCCCGCCGGAGACGGGCAGCTGTCTCCAATCGGGCTTGAAGTAGGAAGTGGTGTCCGGCCTGTCGGAACAACCAAGTTGTTTACGCCGGGATCATTTGAGCAAACATCAAATCCAACAGACATTGCAATTGAAGGTGACGGTTTTTTCCAGGTCACCGTCAACGGCGAAATCCGCTACACGCGGGACGGCGCTTTTCGCCGAGGCCCCGACGGCGTATTGGCGACCGGTGATGGCTACCTTGTCGAAGGTGGAGCAATTACGCTTCCTCCGGAAGCCCAAAACATCGCTGTCAGTGCAAACGGTCAGGTTTCCTACTCCGTCGGCGACTCGATCGTGCAAGCTGGCCAAATCACTCTAGCGAAGTTCGCGAATCCAGCTGGTCTGACGAGCGAAGGCAGCAACCTCTATTCACTGACAGACGCGGCTGGAGCACCACAAACCGGCACGCCCGGTTCACCCGGTTTCGGGACTTTGCGAGGTCAATTCTTGGAACGATCCAACGTAGAAGTCGTGACCGAACTCATTTCATTAATCACCGCACAGCGTGCGTACGAGATTAACTCGCGTGCAATCCGAGCGGGCGACGAAATGCTGTCGACCACGACAGACATCGTTCGATAGGAAGCTTAGCTCTGATGATTAAGACCAAACACTGTTTTGCGTGTTGTTTAACATCCTGCATCGTTGCGGTAATCGCTGCATCGGCGAGTGCGGCTGTGAACATTGAATTGCAAAAGAACGCGGTGGTGCGGCGATCAACCGTCACGCTTGGCGACATCGCCAGACTGACGGGTGGTGGCACATCAACGCTGAAGCGATATAGCAAGATCGATCTGACGTCTCTAAAAGACACGGGCGACGAGGAAACGATCTCCGCGTCGCTGGTCACCATTCGGTTGCTGCTGGCAGGATTTGCGAACGATGATTTTGTCATCGACGGTGCAAGCGAAACGACGATTCGCCGAATTGAAAACGCCACGGTTGATGAGGCCGTCATTGAATCGGCACGTACTGCTCTTGCTGAAAGTTGGGGCATTCCGGTTGAGCAAATCAGCGTTCAGCTGACGCGCCCACTGCAAAACCAGGTTTCACGATTGGAAGGGCTGAACATCGAAGTCTCACCGATCTTATCCGGGGTTCCGAAAGTCGGGCCATCGCAGATCCGATTCGGAGCGTACGAAGGCGGAAAGCTTCTCCAGATGTTTACCGCATCTGTGCTGACTACGGTCAAGAAGGAACTTGCCATCGCCCGAGTTCAAATCAGGC
>JAGQPC010000817.1 GCA_020426925.1 Planctomycetales bacterium
GTTGCAATGCATATAGCGAGCAGCTGAGTCGCGGTGCGGATGGCGTGGTAATAGTCGCGACGGGCATGCAACATGCCAAGGCCCTCCATGTGCAATGCAGGTTACGGAATGAACGTTCCGCTGCGCAGGCGACGGGCAATATCGCGGTGCATTTCAGCGACACCTGGATCTTTAAGCTGTTGGTATGCTTTGGCAAGTAGTTCGTGCGGCGTTGGCGTCGGTTTGTCGGTTCCGTTGACGCACTTTTCTAGTGCTTCGATAGCATTCTTCGGCTGTCCCATTGCTAAGAAAATTTCACCGCGAGTTTCCAGAAACTTGGGCCAATTGGGCTTAAGTGCCAAAGCTCGGTCGACCAGCTCAAGTGCTGTTTTCAAGTCTTCCGTTCGTCCAGATGCCTGATTTTCTGCAATCTTCATCTGAACCCAGGCGCAATTGTTAAGCGTCAACTCGTCTTTGGGATTTTCCTCGGCACCACGCATAAGCAGTGGCAGAGCTTTATCAAGATTGCCGCGGCTGGCTTCCAGAGTTCCGACCATGGACCACAAGATCGCAGGCGGGTTTTCGCCTGCAAGTATCTGCTTTATTTCTTCAGACGCAATCTTTGAGGCTTCGTCGCTTCCGCTGGCAAGATTGACGAGCTTCGTGAGCATCGTTCGGCTGTCGGGGACTAAACGAAGTCCCAATCGGATGTAATCCATTGCTCGGTTCGCCGATTGTGCTGTTGGCCCTCGAGACAATTCGGCCATGATGACAAAATAGTCGAGTGCTCTTTGTTTTAGATCTTCATCGTCAGCATGTTTTTCGGCGGCGATTTTGAACAACCGATCTGCCTCTTGGAATTCTCCCAGCAAGAGTTTCGTTTGCGTCCAATAGAGATAACCCATCGGATTGATTTCGGTTTCTCCCTCGTATCGATCTTGGTAGTACTTGTCGATTTTGCGAAGCGTTTCCTTCGCCTTTTCAAGTTTCCCTTGGGAGAGATACAGCTCGACTACCGATAGGTTGATTGCAGGGCTTTCCGTGTTGAGACTTTCGAATTCTAAGATGGCTTTGCCCGCTAGACCCTTTTGCTTGTACAGCTCCATACGAGCCGCAAGAGCAACTGGGTCGTTGTCATTGCTCCGTAGCGCTAGATTGATGTGTGCCTCAGCAGTCGGCCATACATCGTCCTCTGGAAGCGTGACTTCGCCGGACAGAATCCACAACGCCATCAGCGAATGCGCTCGGCCGTAGCCGCGCGAGTCCTTGTCTAGCGGCGCGAGCGCCTTGATTTCGGTCAACGCTTCTTCGAAGTTGCCCTGTTCAAATTTATACAACGCAGCTCGGTACTGGTTTTGCTCAGTCATCCCGCCAAGCAGTGTCAGTTGGCGTTGAAACAAATCGGCTGCGGTTGAGTCTTTCTTTCCGATTGCGATCTCAACCGCACGCGTGTACTGCCTAACCTTAGAATCATTCGTTTGCAACGGAATCCGGACCAAGAAGTACATCAAGACTCCGGTCATCGCGATGGCGGGAATTCCACCGATCAGCAAACTGTATTGCCGAGTTTTTAGCCAACGTCCGATGAACTGGAATAGTGTCCGGAAGCGTTTCCAGATTCGTTTCCCGACTTTTTTCATCGCCGTCCGCACCGATTGCGGAATGATCCATGAAGCGATGACGACGATCGTTTTCCACAGGCTCAAGAAGAATGTCTTGACGTTTTTTTGGAATCGGCTCCCAAACTTTTGCGCGTCCTTTGCGCCTCGGCCGACGGCCGATTGAGCAACGCCCTTTGTGACTTTTCGCGTTGACCGGGCTACTTGTGATTCAGCTTTTTTGAGCGTCTTCGACGTCGACTTCGTCAACTTTCGCAGCCAGCGAGGGTTGAAAAAGCGTGTGATCGCTTTTTCGACTTTATTCAGCAGCCGACGAATTTTTTGAGCCGTGGTGAATCTCATTTTGCCGCTCGACGTAAGTCATTCATTGATCTGACAGTCTACTGCTTTGCAAGTTCGTCGTGCTGCTTGGCGAGCTCCACGTTGTTCATTCTTCGATAGCAATTTGCCAATGCGGCGTGTGTCTTCCGATTGTCGGGCATTCCGTTGAGTGCTTTCCGCAGCTCGGTGACCGCATCTTGCCAGTTTTCCGAGAGCATGTGAACATGGCCGCGCGTGTCGCGATAGTGAGGATTGGACGGTTCGATCGCGATTGCTTTGTCAGCGAATTCCGCTGCTTTTTTCAGGTCAATCGGCGGCTCATGCGAATAGAGCCACGCCAGGTTGTTGAACGATTCGGCGTCGGTCGACGTGTTTTGCACAACCTCTTCGTAGGCCTCGCGAGATTTCTGCATGTTGCCTTGAACTGCATAGGCGGAACCGAGCAAGTTGTAGATTATCGCTTTGTCGATGTCTTCTTCTTGCAAGGATGCGGCCAATACGCTGGTTGCTTCGGCTGCGATCGACGGCACTTCAGCTAGTCCAGAAATTCGTTTCAGTGTTTCAATTTCGCTTGGCGCCAAAGCAAGGATTTCATTGAGGCGATCCAGTCGTTGACTTGGCTCATAGAGCGTACGAGTGCGGTCGTAGTGGTCCCTGAGTAATTCGGCGAGAAACTTTGCGATCGCTTCGTTGTCCGGATGCGATTCGTGGCCTTTTTTTAATGTTGCAATCGCGGAGTCCGCTTGTCGCTTTGCAAGTTCGATTTCGGCTTTGCCGATGTAGTGGATCGGCGGCAATTGTTTTTCGAATTGCTCGCGAGTGTTTGTCGTTTCCTCGGCGCCACGCAGCAAAGTTTGAGCTGTTTTCATGTCGCCAAGGAGCTGATAAACACCGGCTGCTCGCAAGCGATCGAGCGGTTCTTGGAACAGATGCTTGTGGCTGTTGAGTACTTCGCGAGCTTGGTCTTTTGCTCCTGCGGCAAAGTGCGCGGCCGCTAACATGTGAGCTGCTTGCGGACTGTCAGGCAGCAGCTTGAGCGCGTGTTGCAGGTGCTGTTTGACCAATGCGTTTACTTCGTCGTCGTTTTGGTTTTCAGCTCGAATGTCGCCAGATTGCAAGTGGTGGGCCATCCACAAGTGAGCTGGGCCAAAGCCTGGCGTGTCCAACGACGCAAGTGTTTTCATTTGCTCGTGGGCTTCTTCCAATTGCCCTTTTTCGGCCAGCGAAAGCGCCGAATTGAACGCCATGTTGTTCATGGGGCGGTCGCCCAGTTGCGCCAGCCGCCGATTATACAACGCAACCGCTTGAAAGTCGTCTGCATCGATGGCTCGCTGCACGGCTTTTTGATAGTTCTTCGCGATGCCATTGTTCGTTTGAAACGGAATTCGAAACAGGAAGTACGCGACGGGCAGCGTTAAAACAGTAGCTGGAATTGCACCTAGCAGCAGCCAGAAATTTCGTGTCCAAAGCCAGTCAATCCAGAATCCAAATATCGCTCGCAGGATCTTGCGGACTCGCCGCAGAATTTTCACGATCCATGCAGTGAAGATCGATTGTTCAGCCTTCTTCCCGATGTTTTCAGCAAACTCTTCCCACGATCGGTTGACCTTTTTCTTGGTCGTGTCGCCTGCTTTGCGGATCGATTCAGCCGTGGATGAATGAACGGTTCCCGAGAGAATGAGGTGCCAGATGTAGCCGAATACAAATCCGATCGATTCACCTGACTTGGCGAAGAACTCGATCGTCTTGTAATAGATCTTCGCAATCCCGTAATTCCAAAAAATTCGCTTCGCCGATCGTGCGACACTACGGTTTGCTCCGTGCAGCTTTCGCACCACGGAGTCACGAGCGTCAAGAATGCGATTGGTGGAGTGTTTGCGAGAGAACATCTGGTTGAGTTACAGCAGGGTGCGGGGAACGCGAGTCTAAAAAAGGAGGGATGAGTTTTTTCGTCGTCACTCGATTTTAAGCGTTTCTCGGATGTAGGAGGTTAGAGCGTCCTGCCAGGTAGACATTCTCGGGCCATCAAGAGCGTGGTACTTGTCTGCGTTTAACACACTGTAGGGTGGACGTGGCGCTTTTGCACCAAACTCGTCCGAGGTTATCGGTTTCACTTCGCAGTCAATCTTCGCAATTCTAAAGGTCTCTTTCGCCATTTCGAACCACGTCGTCTCGCCTTGATTTACGACGTGGTAAATCCCTGGTGCAGGACTGGAGTCTGCGAGGAAAGCAATCGCTCTCGCGAGTTCCTTAACCGAAGTCGGCGTGCAGTGCTGGTCGTTAACGACGCTGACAAAGTCGCGTTCTCGCCCCAGTCTGATCATTGTCGTGACAAAGTTGCCGGAGGACGGGCGCTCAGACTGGCCGTACAGTCCACACGTTCGCACAACCATGTGTTTTGGGTTTTTCGCGGCTTGTTGCTCGCCTTCAAGTTTTGTTTGAGCGTAAACTCCGACCGGGCTCGTTGGCGTTTCTTCTGTGAAGGGGTGTGGAGGATTGGGCGGATTGCCAAAGACGTAGTCCGTGCTCACTTGAATGAGTGTGGCCCCGATTTCAGCCGTGATTTCCGCCAAGTGTCCAACTGCAACTGCGTTTACTCTTTGGCATTGATCGGCGAAGTCTTCGGCCTGGTCGACTGCTGTATATGCCGCACAGTTGATGACGACACGTGGTTTGTGGCGGTGCAAATAGCCGGTGACGAGTTGCTTGTCGCAAATATCCAGTTCAGCGAAACCTTGTCCGCGGCAAGACTGCCCCAAAATCCGGCACATCTCGCTGCCGAGCTGTCCTTTGGCTCCAGTAACGACGTACTCACAATCGCCATGCGCATTCACAGTTGATGGTCCGAGTGCTAAGAAAATGTGCGGAAAATCACTACGTCAGAATAGCACTTTTTGGGCGTTTGATTCTGCTGAGATGCAAGATTGGGAAGAATGGGAGGCATGTAGTGGCCATTTACCCGCATCGATTTGAAAAAAACTAGTTTTTTGTTTCATTTGACATTGGTTGGAGCCTTGCGTGGTCGGGCACCGATACAGTAATCTTCTCGCAGTCGCGAATCGGAAGTGACCACGCAGCGATCAACTGATCGCTAACCGGTCGCAAAAATCGCTAAGGGCTGTTGACGGCCTGGAACGCGGTCAGTAAGATTCGGGACTTCGCAGTAAACGTTACAGTGAGCTGCGGAATGGAGTGAAAGCTCTTTTTGTTCTTTGACAATTTGGTTGTGGTAACTAGGCATCTAAAAGGTCGACTACAATCTGCAATCGTAGATTGTTATCGGCTCTCCGAGCGTGCTGGCGGCTTTTGCCGTCCGGCTCGTTTTTATGAGAACGTTACAAATCCTGTTCAAACGAACAGGATCCTAGGTGATTTGAATTGCAAATCTCAAGGCTTTTGAGCATTGAGTATTTGTGGTCAAGCTACCAAGGGCATACGGGGGATGTCTTGGTGTCAGGAGGCGATGAAGGGCGTGAAAGTCTGCGAAAAGCTTGGGTGAGTCGACAAATAGGCGTTGAACCCAGGATTCCCGAATTAGCTTACGCTGAATACATAGGCGTAAGTGGCCAACCCGGTGAACTGAAACA
>JAGQPC010000818.1 GCA_020426925.1 Planctomycetales bacterium
GGAAGCTGGCTCGCCGAAAATGGGCGGATTCAATTCAATAACACAACCGTGCAAACGGGCAGTTTGCAGCTGGTTTCTGGTGGTCTTTCAATCTCTAATTCTAGTTTTGCGGCAACGAATATCGACGCGGACCTTGCAAGCATCATTTCTGTCTATGGAAGTATCGAACTGGAACGATTATCGTTTGCCATGCAAGATGGATCTACTTCCTGGAAATGGCTAAACAACCCCGAACTCGTGTTGACCAGTGGAATTGAGTCCAATGCCTCAAACCTTACGACGTGTTCCAGCCTTGAAGTCGGCGGAAAGGACCTTGGCCTCGACCCTACAGCCCATGAGGGAAATGCCGATGGGTTCTCACTTGCAAATTTCTATCTTCCGAAACTTACAATTGGCCCCAATGCAAAGGCATACCTCGAAGACGTCTTTGACAATGCGGTGGACGGCGTGATGCCGGATGCACTTTACATCGGCACGCTTGAGTTCGTTGATGATTCTGGATTATTGAACCTGAACGGACTGAATCTGTACTTTCGAAACCTCATTGGGAATGTCGGGCAAATTGTCGATTTTGCTGTCACGGCTCCTGGTGATTTCAACGGTGACGGTGTGCTCGCAGTCGATGACGTAGATCAACTCGCTCACTCAATTCGAGAATCCAATTTCGACATGAGAATGGATTTCGATGACGATCACACATTGACGACATCAGATCTCGATTATTGGGTGCGAGATGTTGCGAATACGTTCTTCGGTGATGCTAACCTGGATGGTGAGTTCAATTCGAGCGATCTAATTCTGGTCTTTCAATCTAACCAGTACGAAGATGGCATTCCGCGAAATTCCAGCTGGGAAACAGGCGATTGGAATGGCGACGGGGAATTCGATACAGCTGACTTGATTAAGGCTTTTCAAGAGAACGGTTACGAAACGGGACGCAGGGCTACTGCTGCAACCGTTCCTGAACCAGAGGGAAGTCTTATCTTGTTCGTGAGCATGTTGACGGCATGCCAGATGGTGTTCGGTAAAAGACTAAAGCATGAGCTGAAAACGATCAGGCACGCGAAATTGCCAACGCAACACTTGAAATGATTGTCGTACCAACTTCTGACCCGCTCCGGTTCGAAGACATTCCACATAAGGGCATGCACGAATCAGGAACGGTGCTGTTGAAAGGACGAGCGTACGACAAGTTCGTCAAGACTCTCAAGGAAGATTCTGAAAGTTGACCGTTAGTTGGTCTCGCGATGCTTATAAAACCATAGAGAATCACAGGCGATAGAAGTTAGGTTTCAGGAGGGCTCGATATACATGCCACGATCCACACATCAAAAGCCACGACGGTTTCTTTCTGCTGAACGCCTTGAGACACGGCGCCTCCTCGCTGGTGACCTTAACAGAGATGGGACGCTTGACGCTGCAGACATCGACCTATTGTCCGCCGAAATCCGTCGAGGATCGACGGACCTGCTATACGATCTGAATGTGGACGGCGTTGTCGACTTTGACGATCACGGATTCTGGGTGAGAACGCTGAAATACACCTTTGTCGGGGATGCGAATCTTGATGGTCTGTTTGGCACGGAAGACATGGTTGAAGTGTTTAAGTTCGGCCAATTTGAAGATGGCGTGTCTGGCAATTCGACGTGGCAAACCGGCGATTGGAACGGCGACGGAGATTTTGATACAGGGGATTTCGTCGCCGCTTTCAAAGCCGGAGGATTCGAGCAAGGAACGAGGATCGAAGCCGATGGAGTCGTTGAATGGATCAATCCGGACGGTGGCTCGTGGCACGATCCCAGCAACTGGAGTACAGGGGAAGTGCCAACGGAAGATGACGATGTTTTGCTTGCGATGCCGGAAGTTGAGATTCACGTCGCCGAAGGAATTGTTGCGAATGACGTGCGAAATCATGCCAAGATTCTCGTTTCCAGGTCAAGCAAAATTCAAACAGAGACGTTTGTTAACCACGGGCAAGTCGAAACCGACGATTCTGCGTCAATAACCATGATCGTTGGCACACTCGTAAATGCCGAGTCTGCATTGATAGCGCTAAACAAGGGATCTAGCGCCAGGTTTGAAGTTGACGTTGCAAATGCCGGGCAGATTGTCGTATCTGACGCAACGAAACAAGTGATTCATGTCGGGCGACTTTCACAACGTCTTGGTGAAATCGACGCCGTCGGTACGTACCTTGTCGACCAAGGCGCTATCACGTTTACGGGAGGCGAATTAAAGGGTCTGTTCCGCGTTCGTGGATCAGAAATAGACGTGTCTCATACGGTTCAAACCCCTTCATCCGTGCGCGTCGTTGGCGGTGGTAGCAAACTAATCGCGAATCGATCGCCAAATGTGACCGTCTGGATCGAAGGGACATCTGCGTGGCGTGGTGCTGAATTAACAACTGTTGCAGGAGCCGTAAACGATGGCCGAATACTGATGCAGACTACGTCGGAATACGTGCGGATTCCACAAGCGACCTCACTGATAATTCCCGAAGGCGAAGAACTGCGCAACAACGGAACGATCGAGGTGAAACGGGAATTCAGAGGAGAACGAACGATTGAGGGAACGGTTTCCAACCACGGAAACATAGTCGTCAACGAGGAGGAGCAACTCAACCACAAGGGGCATTTGAAACAAGAAAGCGGAATGGTTGACGCCATCGGGACCTACCTGGTCGACCAAGGAGCATTCACGTTTACTGGCGGCGAACTAAAGGGTCTCTTCCGCGTTCGTGGATCAGAAATAGACGTGTCTCATACGGTTCAGGCCCCTTCATCCGTGCGCGTCGTTGGCGGTGGCACCATACTAATCGCGAATCGATCTCCGAATGTGACCGTCTGGATCGAAGGGACATCTGCGTGGCGTGGTGCTGAATTGACGACCGCTGCAGGAGCCGTAAACGATGGCCGAATACTGATGCAGACTACGTCGGAATATGTGCGGATTCCACAAGCGACCTCACTGATAATTCCCAAAGGCGAAGAACTACGCAACAACGGAACGATCGAGGTGAAACGCGAATTCAGAGGAGAACGAACGATTGAGGGAACGGTTTCCAACCACGGAAACATAGTCGTCAACGAGGAGGAGCAACTCAACCACAAGGGGCATCTGAAACAGGAAGACGGATTGATCAATGGAATAGGCTCGTTCACCGTGGATTCGGGGCGATTCGAATTCCGAGGCGGCAAGTTAATCGGTGACGTCTTTGCACTGAACTCAGAAATCGATGTGGTGGGCGAAACGACGGAATTCGCGCCGAGTCGCCAATTCCTAATTGATCCACGTTCCACCCACTTACGCACCAATCGTGATCCAGCAGCAAACGTAAATTTGCCGGCCGGCTTTGTACACTTGGGTGCAGATCGAGTCGCACGCCATGTCGATGCAATCGCTCTGGATCTCGCGACAGATCTGGGAACTGTCGCGATCGAGCCCGGAGATCGATTGCTGTTGGAAGCGTACGGTAGTTTTTGTTACACGAATCCAGGATGTGCTGGACTGCTCGACTCACTATTTGCAGTGTTCAGCAAGGACGACACACTGCTTGACGACGGCGGCGAACTGAACCGTGTTCTTGGTGCTGTGCCTGTAGCAGACGGAACGTTCAGCCTCGCGGTCACGGAAGACGACGATGGTCTGCAAAGCGACGTTCCACATGATTTTTGGGTGAGCAACGAATCGTCTGACAACAAGACGATCGTTACGGTGCCGGAAAACGCGACCCATCTGTTCGTAGGGGCGGCCGATACGCAATGGTATGACAACTTTGTGCCAGGCAACGCCGGATTTGGAATTCGCGTTACGCTCGTATCAGCTGATTTCCAAGAATCAGATCTACCGGGCCTCAATACGCCATCCGTGCTCTATGTTCATGGAACAGACAACACGCTTATCCAAAATGAATCGAACAGCCTACACGTGCGGGTTCGCGCTGACCATCTCGGTAGCGCAAACCTGAACGTTGAATCGACACTTCAAAACCGTGGAATCATTGAACTGGACGGAATCTCCAATGGAACCGCATCGTTGTCGATTGACAATAACGCGACATTCGTGAACTCCGCCGCCGGAATCATTAGATCGCTCGACGGAGCAGGACGCCGTTTAATCGATGGCACGTGGATCAACAATGGCCTGCTATGGATCGACCACGACACAGTTCTTGACGGCGAATTTGATCGAGTCATCAACAACGGCACGTTCTATTTGACAGAGCCAAAGCGACCACGACTTATCGTTCAAACGGACGTGTTCATAAACAGCGAATCAGGCCAAATCATCGGCGACGTCGGCGTCCAAGGAACACAGCTCTTTATCAGCAATCACGCAGACTTTTTCGACAGCGGAACCAACGATCTGATTATCGCACCCGATGGGTAATTGGGAAAACACGAGTTCCCTCAAACAGCAGACCGAACGACATCCAGATATTGATCTCCAACGTATCGGTCATGAACAATTCGCCGTGCTCAATCAATCACATTTCGAAAGTCCGTCAATAGACGGTCAGCACCGTAGATCCAAGGAGGTTCGCACGATGATTAAGAAATCAGGCAATCAGACCAGGCTTTTCCGCCCCAACTCAATTGAGGGCCTTGAAAATCGTTTGATGCTCCATGGCGATGGAGATCGTGACCGGTACGAACCGAACGACGTAGCGCAAAGTGCGGAGGTAGTGGAACTATCCTACGGCCAACTCGCAGAGCTTCACGCCGCCATCGGCAATGTAAACTGGGATCCTGACAACGTGGGCAACAACAACTTGAAGGATGTCGATATTTACCGCGTAGAATTGACGGCAGGTGACTATTTCATGGCCGACGTAGATTCTCGGTTTTTAGACGATGGCGTACAACCGACTAGCTGGGTCGACTCCTTCCTTCGCGTGCTTCGACCGGGAGTCTGTACGAGTGCGAACGGCAGTGCGGTTTGGAGGAACAACGATGGAGCTGGCTACAACAAGCNNNNTCAGAAGAAAAAAACCGAGCTGATGCTTCGATCGCTGCAGGCGATGATATTTTTGTCCGAGTACAAGAGTCCGGCACGTACTTTGTGTCAATTCACGGTCAGAACGGGCAAAACAACTCGTACAATATATGCACGAAGGACGGCCGCTTCGACACTAGGCGATCTGGCAGGTATGACCTGCAACTTCTCAAGAATCCGAACGGTACACCGACGATCACGGTTGGAAGTTCTGCCGGAGTTGAAACGGACAACGAATCGCAGCGATTCACCTGGGCGACAAGTGATCCCGATGGCGATCCGCTAACAGCGAAGGTCCAAATCCTAAAGAATGGCGATGTAATACACGAGACGATGTCTTCGCAAGGCGATTTTCCCTTCGACAGCTTCGGGCTCGGAATCTTCGAGATCCATATCGACGCAACTGATGCCTACGGTGCCACGACGCGTGAGAGTCGTCGGGTCACGGTAACGGACGATGACATATTGCCCCCGGCGATTACCTTGAGTGGTTCGATTGGTGTCGAGGGCGACAAAGCAGATCAGAAAATGTGTTGGTCAGTCGACGATCCGTCTGGCGCAAGCGTCGAGGCGCAGTTGAAAAAGAATGGCGCTGTCATTCTGAATTCTGCTGAAGTTGAGGGTTGCTTCGACTTCAATCAGCACGGCGTGGGCCGCTTTGAGCTTAGCGTTGGTGCCGTTGATCTTGATGCGGACTGGATCGGCGACGACATGAACAGTTCGGCGACAAGGTCCGTCATTGTCTTTGACGCTGGCGTAGATCAGAAAGCAGATGAGGGGGGCTCAGTTGAATTGTCGGCCGATGCGACGCTTGGCCTGAACTACGTGTGGGACTTCGGCGACG
>JAGQPC010000819.1 GCA_020426925.1 Planctomycetales bacterium
ATACATGGCGCCTGAGTTGGTTCGAGGTGAACGTTCGATTACTGGCAACGTCGATTTGTACGCGCTAGGATGCTTGCTGTACGAGATCGTTGCGGGAAAACCGCCATTTACTGGCGATAACTTTGCGCAGATATTCAATCAACACCTCAATGCTCCGATCCCCAGCTTGCGAGAAAACGGCGTCGATTGCCCAGCAGAGTTTGATCGTCTGGTTCAGCATTTGTTGGCAAAGAATCCGGACGACCGACCATTTAACGCGCGAGATGTGCAGGGGCGATTGGGCGAAATGATTTCGGCCAAGCCAGTTAAAGGTTCAACGCTCGATAAATCTGCCGGAGAAGTCAACGGCCGAGCCCTGCTTCGGCGACGACTAACCACACTCGGCAATCCGATGTATGTCTCGTGGCCAACGCTTGTGGCCATCGCAATCGTCATGCTGCTAACGATCAGTGGGTTAGCCTATTTTGCTCGCTAATTGCACGATCCAATTGGTGCAACAGGAGACTGCATTTCACGGATGAAACGCGACTTCGCAGTTTGTGCAAAATCGGGCTGACATCGGCCGACGAGTTTTAGGTGAAAACCGTGCTCACGATCGAAGCTCTTTTGAACGTGAAACGTGACCTTCATGAAGACTGGCTGAACATTTTTGTGCATTTGAATACCCCTTCAAGTATTACTTCCTGATCACGAGCAGTAGCAAACCACATGCCAAGCAGCACTCGCCAAACGCAAGTCGTTACAGCCACAAATGTTACGACGCCGACGAACTCATTCTCTCGCGACATTGCCGCCAGAATTGGCAGCCAAAGCATGCGCAACTGGCAGATTCAACTGGAAAGACACCTCGCAAGTGTTCGTGTTCACGAACTTTCGACGAAGCGTTGAATGCCGCGTCTTCAGGCTTCCCATCGGAGTAATTGAGTGTTTGAGACAGTCGAATTAGACTAGGCGTCCTGCGGCGACAACCGTGCGGAGAATAGGCAACGAATTACGTGGATTGAGGCTTGGCTAGGATGCTGCTTTCGACAGCAACAGGGCGTCCTATGAGTATCAGATTCTGGACTGACGGAAAACTCGAAGTTGCTGTTAACGTCGCTGGTCAGTCGTCGGCAGTCTATTCTGGGTCAAACTTGCCACCGTTCTTGGTAATCGGGTCGTCTCACTCATGCGACGTTGTTCTAGACTCACCCGATGTACCACCTAGAGCCTTCTGCGTGTGCCTCGATCCACGGAATCGACTTTGGGGAGCTATGCTCGTCAGGCGGTCGTCGCGTGCAAAGATTGGGTTTCGGCGAGTCGACATCGATAACGGCCTCAAGCTCGGCAATTATCAAATTCAATTCAACCTTGACAGCACGAATCTGGATTCAGCGGCCGATCGTGTGCATGACGAACAGAGCCGATGCGTCATCAAATGGCGAACAGGCGACCGTTCTCAAACACAACGGCTGCGGCCCAATCGCCCTGTCATGCTGGGACGTGACATTCCCAGCCAAGTTCTCGTTGACCACGCTTCAGTTTCGACGGCTCATTGCGCACTCGTTTTTGACGGCCAGCAACTTTGGGTCCTTGACGCTGGCAGCACGAACAAGATTCGCACAATCGCCGGATCGGCTCGCACACTACGGATCAACGATCGAGACGTTTTTGCCGTTGGGCGAGTTCAATTCAAGACAGCCATTCACTCCAAGCTCGTTCCGCAAGCCGAGTTTGAGCAGGTACAGCACAAGCTTGACGAGTACGAACGATCGAGCAAGGAACTGGAACTGCAGCAGCGCGCATACGCAATTCGCCTAGATGAACTTCGCGCCGAACAAGACGCTTGGATTCAGCGTCGAGAAGCACTTAACGAAGAGATTCAACAACGGGTCAGCGCATTGGAATCACGCGAAGCCACCGCCGCACAACAGTACGACGAATGGGAGCAGCTCGTCGCGCAACGGACTGAAGAATTGGCAGCGTTGCAGACTACTCTTCAGGAACGTGAGAGCAAAATCCGGACGCTAGAAAAGGAGTGGAACGAACGACAAGCTGGCGAGGAACGGCATTGGCAGGAAGTCGCAAACGAAGTCAAACTCCATAAACTGCAGCTTCGACAGCAGCAGGCTCAGATTCAGCGCGAAAACGAATTGTCGGTCGTGCAGAGAATCCGCACTCAGCGAGAACTCCGCGAGCGAGAAGAGCGGCTTAACGACCGCGAAAAAGATCTGATCCGCCGAGAAATTCAAATTGAAGCGGCCTTCCGCCGTTTGCCACGCGACGTGTCAAACCCCGAAACCGAAAACGTTCTCCCTTCCGATTCCATTGCTGACAGCACTCTGCTATCGGCCAACGACTTTGGCGACATCCTAAATCGGGCAATCAATCAGGACGAACAGTAGCGTTGATGCGCCGGCCGTGACTGCACTTATCTCTTGATTCGCTTGTCGCCACGTCAGTTTTGTGTAGTGCCGCGTCCCACCTTTTTGCTACCATGCAGTTAATCGAACTAGGGAGACGTCTTAGAGGCCAAACTGCAAGGAACCACGCAATGTCGAAACTTATCGGGGCGGTGTCGGAACTAAATAAATTCCTACGCACGATTCTGGTTTGCGTTGTGGTGGGCGGTGCCAGTTATTGCGGAGGCTGGCTTTACAACAACCTCTACCCACAAGCGGCGCTCAAGCACAAAGACGAGCGGATCCAGGAAATTAGCGACACGCTGCAAGCAACGCAACAAGAGCTGGCACAAAGCAATGAAAAAGTGCTGACGCTGACGCAAAGCTTGGCCGCAGCCCATGAGCAAGTCGAACGTCTAGACGCCTCAATTCGCCTTTTGAAAGTTGACAGCCGAGTCGCCGAAATCACTGTTCTCAAACAAGTCGCGAACCCTCAGTCTGGCCGAGCGATGACGGAGTTTTCATTTCAAGAAGTCGACCAAGACGGCTCCGCGTTGGATGCACCTCGCCGATTTGTTATTGACGGGGAAGTCGTGTATGTCGACTACTGGGTCGTAAAGTTTCGCGACCAACATGTTGAAGAGGGAACGGAAGGACTCAGCACTTCGATCTGTCTATTCCGTCGCATCTTTGGCGAGCATCAAGAGCCGGACTTAGGATACACATTGGATCAAGAAGGGTCGCGACCGTCCGCATATGGACAAGACAAGATGAGTGATTTTGAGCGATCACTGTGGGAGGACTTTTGGCTAATTTCAAATGACCCGGGTCGCGCAGAGAAATTAGGTATTCGCGCCATGCACGGCGAGGCTGTTTCCGCTCGATTAATCGAAGGAAAACGATATCGAATTCAGCTGCGAGCATCTGACGGCTTGACGATCGTCCCAATCCCTGAGCCACCCGCGAATCAAACGTAACCTTCGTACTTATGAGCAGCTACAAACGTGAAATGTCTGACTCACGGTTTGGCTGCGACCATCCACTCTTCGGATCGCAACGCTGATCGAGGAGCAACTTTCCCGCCGGTAACGAATGACCGAATCGCGTGAGCAGCCTCTGTGCCAAGAACGGTTTTGGAAAGTTCTCGTTTGTTTTTCTTGGCCCGATTGGCGACATCGACGGCAATCACCGCGTCGCCGCCGTACTCGCAATGCGGACAAACGTAGCCAGAGACGATCGTGTGCTTGTTCGATTCATGAGGAAGATTTGGGAACTCTTGCAGCTGCCCTGTTTCAATGACGCTGCTGACCAGAAGCGGATCGGCCTGCAAGTACCCTATCCGAGTCTTGTCCTTCCACTTACCGCACGGCGCACAATACGGAGCATTCCCGCGATAGATAGCGGCATTGACCATGTAGCCGATAACGATCATCGCTTCCAGCAGCCAATACACGTAAGCACCAATTCCCTTGATACGGTCAACATGGTGGGAAAACGCAGAGCTGACTTCAATTCCACGTTCCGCAGAAAAACGAAAATACCCGAAGATCGAACCAGCCTCTTTTACTCGTTTGTTGTCGTCAATCGCCTCTTGGGCGAGCTTGATTTCTTCGTCCGTGATTGCGTCATTGAGCTGATCATTGAGTTGTTCGGCAGTTGTGTCGCTCAGCGCGTCTGCCATCAGAAAACCGTAGTTGCAAAGATGCATTGTTGCCATCGCCGTGATTCCGACCGACACCGCCGCCAGCACGCAAGGGATGCGACCGCGCACATGGGCAGCCCGGAGAATCCACTGTGTCGTGACACCAACGGAAATAGCCAAAATGAATGCCAGAACAAAGATCAATGAAAAGACCTGTTCGATAAAGCTCGCGAACGCACCCAACACGAACGCGATCAGCATCGCTACAAAGGCTGCAACTACGAAGTGCAGAGCATTAAACCAACCATCGTTCGTGTAGGGTTTTGCCGAATATTCCTTCAGGCCAAGGTCAATTGTCATAGTTTTGTCTCGATCGCGATTCGCTGAATTTCCAGACTCAAGCCCACCAAAAAGGTAGGACAGAAATTACACGTTCTGAGCGCACATGTCGCTAAAATGCAACACACTTGTTGCTGACGCCGCGCCGCGTGAGGCCAACTCTGCGGTTCTCTACTGATTCCAACTGTGCATAATGTCTGAACGATGGCGTGGACTATTCACACTGGCTTCGACCTCTCATTAACGCGTACCTCTGCTTTGACCGATCAAGAACTTCCTCCCGAAACTTCGGACCAGCCGACTGCCGAAGAACTGATTTCGATTTCCGAACTCCTACAGCGTATTGCGGATGATCGAGGACTGCTTGCAATCTTGCCCAAGGAACAACGCGACGAGTTCTTGAAGCGGATTGGAATCGTCGCGAATCCTAGTCGTCGCGATCGCCGAAAACTTTCCCGTGTGTTTCGTCAACGGAAACTCGAGGAACTTGCACAGCGAAAGAATCAAGATCGACAACGGCTCGCTGAGACCGGCATTCGCTCACAAGCCGGCTTGCCACAGTTTCCCACACCCAAGTCACCGTACTCGAACCGGCAGCTACAGAAATCGGGCGCACCACAACCATTCGAGCCACCACTGCCGCCGAAAGCAGAAGAGACCGATGCTGCTTTTCCAATCAAGCTGGACGTGCCGCGAAACTGCTATACGTGCAAACGCGATTTCCAACGAGTCCACTTCTTTTATGATTCGTTGTGCCCCGATTGCGCGACGCTAAACTGGCAAAAGAGAATTCAAACGTGTGACCTATCGGGACGAATTGCACTCGTGACGGGCGGTCGCGTCAAGATCGGATATCAAGCTGCGATCAAGCTATTGCGAGCCGGAGCACAAGTGATTGTCGCGACAAGATTCCCTCGAGACGCCGCGAACCGATTCCTCGCCGAAGACGACAGCGACGCCTGGTACGAACGCCTTCAAGTGCACGGCATCGACTTACGGCACACGCCAAGCGTCGAATCGCTGTCGGAACATCTTTGCACAACGCTGCCTCGGCTAGATTTCATTCTCAACAACGCCTGCCAAACGGTTAGGCGTCCACCTGGATTCTACTCCCATTTGATGGACGAAGAACGTCGACTCGGAGCGTCACTGTCCGAGCAAGCGCAGCTGGTGCTCCAATCGCACGACACGCTTTGTCGAGAATCGAATTCGCTCGGCGGAGCTGCACTGAGCGGAATTCAACAACATCAAATGCCAACTGAAGTGATCGGCAGCCTAACCGGCATTCAGCAAGCTGCAGAGCTGTCGCAAATCCCGCTGTTAAACGACGACGAAACGGACGACGATCGACTTTTCCCCGCTGGCCGACTTGACCAGGACCTACAAC
>JAGQPC010000820.1 GCA_020426925.1 Planctomycetales bacterium
TGCAGAGATTCCGCAATGAAGGCATCTTCTATGAAAACGTTACAAATCGGATTTTGGATGATTTTGTCGCTGTGACACAACCTCGTCATGCCGTCCTCATCGCCGAATTCAGCATGCGTGGCGGCATCAACTCTCGTATTACGGTCGAATACCACGCCAAGTGATTCAACCGGCGATTACTTCGTGATCGGCACCATTTCGTCGTAATACCATTCCGGAAACTTCCCCGGATCCGAGCGATCGCGGTGACGATTGAAAAACTGACGACCTCGATCAGGAAGCATCGGAACGCGCAACCCGTTGGTTGCCTGGAGGCGTTCAAATAGTTTCTTCTTCATCGTCGCCACAACTTCTTTGTGGTCCGCTGACCGAATGAGATTGTCTTTTTCGTCCGGATCGTTTTCGACATCATAAAGTTCGTCGGTGTCCCACACTCCGTGATATCGGATGAACTTGTATCGACCGCCAATCAGAGCGAACACGGTCGGCGTTTGGGGATAATTCCATTCCCAGTAGTACTCGTACAACAACGAGTCACGCCAAGCGATTTCGTTTCCCAACGCCAATTGCCAAAAACTGTCGCCGTCCATCTGCTTTGGCTTTGCCACACCGGCGACTTCCAAGATCGTCGGGCCAATGTCGATGTTCGCGACGATCGATTTGAGCTTCGTCCCAGACTGTAGCTTCGCGGGATATTGCATGACCAGGGGCACGCGAATCGACGCTTCGTACGCGGTACGTTTGTCAATTAGGCCGTGCTCGCCAAATTGAAAACCGTTGTCGCCCATATAGATCACAAGCGTATTGTCGAGCTGTCCGGTCGCCTCCAGATATTCCATCATCCGCCCCACGTTGTCATCGACGGCGGTTAGGGCTTCGCAGTAGCGCTTGTAGTAATGTTCGACTTCGAAATTGTCCAAGTTGTAACCGTAGTCGACTCCATGACGGCTGTTGCGTTGGTCAATCAACCAGCGAGGTTTGCCTTTTTTGTTCTCCGCTGAATTCCCAAATGTCGGCGGCGGCGTCCACTGCTTCGATTTGTATTTGTCTCGATCTTTATCGCGCGGAACAAAGTCTGAATGCACTGCCTTGTGAGAAACGTACAAAAAGAAGGGGTTGTCGCCGGTTCTCTGTTTCAGCCAATCGAGCGCGTAGTCGGTGAGCTCGTCCGTGATATATCTTTCCTGCGCCACGCGTCGTTCGCCGTTGATGTTGAATCCGTCATAGCGAGTTTGCGGCACGACTCGGCTAGTACCGTGCCCGTCTGGGTAATAAGTCCCCTGTCCTCGAAACGCCACCCAATGGTCAAAGCCTCGCTGAGGATCGTCCAAATCGCCCATGTGCCATTTGCCAATGAACGCTGTTTCGTAACCAGCAGTTTGCAGATACTCGGGAAAGAATTTCAACGACGCATCGACCGGATGATAGTTGTCCGCAACGCCGTGATTGTGCGTGTACATGCCGGTCAGAATTGAGGCTCGACTAGGTGAGCAAAGTGACGTCGTGACGTACGAGTTGTCGAAACGGACACCTCGTTTGACCATGCGGTCCAAGTGAGGCGTTTCCAGAAACGGATGCCCCATATTTCCCATCGCATCCCAACGATGGTCGTCGCACAGAACGAATACAATGTTTGGCCGAACGTCAGACGCTGGTGCGACCGCAGCCAATAGACTGACAATTGCGATCGCGGCGAGTGTTCTAAAGGAATGGTTCATATTGATTTCCCGTTGCAAATTGGATCGTTCGCGAGGCAAACGTCAGCCTACAACGTTCAGATTGGCAGCTTGTTCAGCCAGAAATTATTTCGTCGTACAGTTCGATCAGACGCTGACAGTCAAGCTCCCAATTGTAACATTGCTCAATTGCGGTCCGACCATTTTGGGCCATGGCCATTGCTTCATCTGGACTCTCGGCGATCTGCTGAATCGCGTTGGCAATGGCTTTCGGATCGTTGGTGTTCACAGCTAACCCGCAGCCGATCTCGTCGACGATCGACTTCCATGCAGGCAAATCAGACGTGATCACCGGCACACCGGAAGCGAGCGATTCAAAAAAACGATTCGAGCGAACTCGGTGATTGTTTGGAGCGTTGGAAAACAAATTCATGGCGATCGTCGATGTCGACAAGAGTTCTCGCATTTCGGTGTGGTCCAACCACCCTCGATAATCGACACGACGCCAGCCTCGCATTTTTTGCAGTCTTTCCAATAACGAGTCCGACTCGCAGCGTCCCGCGGCGACAAGCGTCAATTTCAAGTCTGGCGGCAACAAGCCCAGCGATTCGACGAGCGGTTCTATCGCACGAAGCCGACTTAATCCGCCGAAATGAACGATCGTTGGGTCGTCTCGATTCGGCTGGTAGCTGGGAGTCGGAAAGTCGCTTAACGTCGGATAGTTGTGAATGCTAAGCGTTTTCGGTACGACACGTTTGAAACGCTGCTCGATCGCCTCTTCAGCACCGATCACAGCCGCAAAACGAAAACTCCCAAATCGCTCGATCCAATCGATCGGTACCGCGATCATGCGACCAAGCAAACGAGGAATCCATTCCTTATCAATTAGGTCTTTGGGCAGATCTTCGTGTGCATCGTAGATCACAGGTCGCCGTTTGGACGCCATCATGGCGGCGAACGGTATTAGTTCCGGATCGTGAAAATGGTAGAGCTGTCCGTTGAGTGATGTAGCTTTGCGGCACACGGCTCGAGCGGTCCGCCAAACACGATTCAATCGGCCCGTGGGTCGCGGTACAAAATGAACGTGGACGCCATCGATCAACTCATATTCCGGCATCTCATTGCACGCAGCCACCCAATGGACTTCATGGCCGGACTTGGCAAGCGACCGGCACATCCGCCGAAAGACTCGTGTATCATTCCACAGATGCACCGAACTAAAGTGAACAATCCGCCAATTTGCTCCCGATCCGGTCATAAACAAAGATTGCTAAAGCGAAGATGGGACAACGGAAAGCTACATTGAAGTAACGATAACTACGGCGTAGACGACTTCCACCGAGACACCGATTGTAAATCGAAAACTCAAATCGTTTAACCCGACGCCGCGGGCGAGATGTCCAAAGTCGGCAGCCTTTTGTGGACCCTCGTCGTCATCGCCGAAGCATGACATAATCGTCGTTTCCAATTAGCGACGTGACGCCAAATGAAAATATTGATCGTACATCAGAACTTTGTTGACCACAAACATCCTGGCGGCACGCGCCACTTGGATATCGCGAAATGCTTGGTCGAAAAAGGTCACGAAGTCACGATCGTCGCCAGCAACGTCGATTACCTATCGGGCAATCGCATCGAGGGCCCGAAAGTGGAAATGCACGAAGGCGTCAAAATCGTGCGAGCCTCCGCCTTGCCGACCGTGCAGAAGAGCATTCTGTGGCGACTGATTTCGTACTTGTCGTTTATCCCGTCGTCGCTGCTATTCGCGTTCCGCCACGGCAAAGCGGATATCGTCATGGGAACGACGCCTCCGATATTTCAGTTGCCCGCAACCTGGCTGGTCGCAAAGCTGCGCCGAGCACCATTCGTTTTGGAAGTCTTGGACTTATGGCC
>JAGQPC010000821.1 GCA_020426925.1 Planctomycetales bacterium
AATTTGTCGACTCGATTTTCACCAACCGTGTTGGTCGCGTCAAAAATAAGCTGAAGCCTTGGCTGAAGGCGATGTGTTGTATTCCTCTTGAGCAAGACGCGGCCTTTGTCGCTGCGATGGAACACGTTTTGTCGGTGTATCAGCGTCCTTACGACCAACGTTTTCTAGTGGTCAACATGGATGAGCAACCGATCCAATTGGTAGCGCACTCGCGAGTTTCTTTACCGATGCGGCCTGGCAGTGTCGCGAAGGTCGATTATGAATATGTCCGCGAAGGGATGTGCAATGCGTTTATGTTTGTCGAACCGCTCGGCCATTGACGTGAAGTCCACGTCAGCGAAACGAAAAAAGCGATCGACTGGGCAGGCTATGTAAAGCGGTTGGTCGACCATCCGTGATTCGCCAATGCCCAGCGAATCACGCTGGCGTGCGACAGCCTCAATACGCATTGCCCCGGATCGCTCCACGCGGCGTCCCGGCCGAAAAAGCGTATCGCCTGCTGGGCAAACTGGAGCTCGTCTCTACTCCGAAGCACGGCAGTTGGCTGAATATGGCCGAACCCGAACTAAGGGTGTTGACTCGGCAATGTTTTAGTGATCACGTTGGCACGCAGACTGAGGCGGAACAGCGAACTACCGCGTGGTTCAAGGCTCGCAACAGACAACAAACCGGCATTAACTGGCAGCTCACGACGGCCGACGCAAGAATAAAACTCAAACGCCTCTACCCGAAAAATGAGATAACATGGAATGCTAGGACGTAGGGCACATCCGATAGCCGTCCGAGTGCGAAGCCCAGGTACGTGCAAGGCGGGATAGGCAAAGCTCCACAGCGGGTGGGCACGGGCGGAAAATACGGTGATTTAGCTGTTCGCGCACGAGCATATACGTACGGTGGAGGCCGATGGGTCCGTACGAAAGCAGAAACCTAGCTGGTCAGCACCGGAATTCGAACGGAAGCCGATTTGCTAGAAAGCAGCTCTAGATCTGTTCCTCACAACGTCGCGGTTGCTCCATCACGGCTGCTGTTAGTTGGCGAGCCCTGTCGTCATTGCATGCCAGAGGTTGCGAAGGACTTCTTTTCCAGGCCGATTGCTGATCCGAAGCGTTAATTTCCGACCGATCACGTTTAGGACGTCGATTCGACTACGTCCACGCCATCGATGCGGGCGTTGATAGTTCTGGCTTTCAAGAACCGACCGCTTAGGAATAGGCACATGGCAATGGCGGCGCTCGAGAAGAAGATTAGGGGCGCGGGCTCAGGGATCGCCGTTGCATTGAGTTGCACGTAGTCAACACCCATCCAATTGCCGCCACCGGAGCCATTGTAGTTAATGCCGCGGAGTTCGACGTAATTATCGAATCCGGGTCCGATCTGAGCATTCACGCTCGGTAATGTGAACAGCGGGGTCGTGAAATCGAAATCGATAGTCCCAGGATTTACATCCACCTCGGGACCTACCAGAAAGCCGTTGAAGTACACTTCGACCCCGTAATGCTCCGTGCCGCCAACCGTTCCATCGAGATTGTTGGCGTCAAACGTCACCGACAGCAAATCGGACGCGTTGATAGTGGCGGGAAGATTGAAGTGATAC
>JAGQPC010000822.1 GCA_020426925.1 Planctomycetales bacterium
CGTCAGATCGCTGGAGTTCGTGGCGAAAGCGACCGTGACCGAAAAATCGGTCGCGCCCGAAATCGGGCTGTCACTGTCTGCAACAAATAGTTGGTCAATTCCGTCCGAGTTGTTAAAGCGAACAACCGCCTTTCCGCTGAATTGTCCCTCGACCAGTGTTGGCTCACCGCGTTGGCTTGTTGCTTCGATGCTCCCGACGCTATCCATCCAAGCCGTTACTTTGTCACCATCAGCCATTCCTCCGACAAGAGATTGTGCCTGCCAATTTGCTACGAGGTCGCCGGCAAGTAAGCAACGATTCTCCAAAACTTCAAGATTTCGTACCGAATTTGCGCGAACGCGCGGGAACCGACGATTCATAAATGAAGAACCTTCCGTAAATATCGATGAACTAACGGTTGTCGACTTTAGATAAAGATTCTGTAAAGTGTATTTGAAATTGGACGCGCCCGCCATGAAAAACTAGGGATCATTTCCTTGATTAACAGCGTCACTGTGTATTTGATTTCACCTAGGTTCGACCGATAACTGACGAGGCTAAATCGGCTGAACGTCGCAGGAGCATTTGGATGCCATTCACCCATCGTCTAAGCCCAAGCAACAAGATTCGCCTGGCCGAAGTTCCAACGTCTGGGCATGACTTTCACCAAAGCCGCGACAAGGCCGAAGAAGAATTCAAGGCTCTCCGAAAGCGTTTGGCGCATCTCCAGAATCGCCTGTACGCAAGCGGCAAACACCGGCTATTGGTGCTTTTGCAAGCGATGGACGCAGGGGGAAAGGACAGCACAATCCGCCACGTCTTTAAAGGTGTTAACCCGCAAGGCGTGCAAGTTCATTCGTTCAAAACTCCGTCAAAAGAGGAACTTTCTCACGATTATCTATGGCGAGTGCACGCGGCCGCTCCAGCGGCCGGAACGATCGGCGTGTTCAATCGATCTCACTACGAAGACGTGCTGGTCGTGCGCGTCGAAGACCTGGTCCCAAGATCGATATGGGAAAAACGATACCAGCACATCAATGACTTCGAACGGATGCTGAGTGACTGCGGAACGACGATCTTGAAGTTCTTTCTGCACATTTCGAAAGACGAGCAGAAAAAGCGTTTTCAAGACCGACTCAGCACGTTCTACAAACAATGGAAGTTCTCCGTCGACGATCTGCGCAAACGAAAACAGTGGGATCAGTATCAAGAAGCGTTCGAAGACATGTTGAACAACTGCACAACCGATCATGCTCCATGGTACGTGATCCCAGCCGATCAGAAGTGGTATCGCAACTTAACGATTTCTAAAACGATCGTACATGCGTTGGAAGATCTCGATCCTGAATTCCCATCTGTCGAAGAAGGCATCGAAAACGTCGTCATCGAATAGGACGTTGTGTCGCCGCGATGCGAAAAATCATCTGCAATTCTTGGAACAACTCGAGTGCCCGAAAAATCAGATCGCCGAGGCTTCCTATCGGGAAAACTGGTTAAACAGAACATTCAAGCAGCCGGCGAAAAACTCGCCGATGCAATTGTCGATGCCGGCGAAGGTTCAGCGGCCTCACCCAGCGGCGGCGACACGGTTCGATTGACTCAGCGCACAATGGCGTGCGACTTTTCTGTCATCATGAATCCCGGTCCGATGGATCGTGTAATGATGGCGTCCGATGCTCTGGATTCCGTCAAGGAGCTGGAAGACCAACTAACCGTTTACAGTCCCGAGAGCGAGGTCTCCAGGATTAATGCGAGCGCGGCGGCAGAACCGGTTACGGTGGAAGACAGCTTGTTCGAGCTAATTCGGCGATCACAAGAACTCAGCGAATCGACGTACGGCGCGTTCGATCTGACTGCTGGACCATTGATTGCTCTGTGGCGGCGTTGTCGCGATGCGTCGCGAATTCCAACTGACAGTGAAATTGCGAACTGCTTAAAGATCGTCGGAATGAACCATGTCGCTTTGAGCTCGACAGACATGTCCATCAGCTTTGACACTCCCGGCGTCGAGATAAACTTCGGCGCCATTGGCAAAGGGTACGCCCTTGATCGATCGGCAGAACGGCTGCGAGACCACGGGCTAGATGCATTCTTGTTACACGGCGGTCACAGCAGCATCCTGGCCCTCGGCTCTCACGCCGGATTGGAGGGCTGGCCCGTGGGAATCGGCAACCCGTTATTCACGGACAAGCGACTTGGAACAATCGTGCTCAAGAATCAAGCGATGTCGACCAGTGGGTCAAATATTCAGTACTTCCGACATCAAGGAAAACGATACGGCCACATTTTAGACCCACGCCATGGATGCCCAGTCGACGGAGTCCTATCTGTGACGGCAATTGCAAATGACGCGACGACGGCAGATGCGCTGTCAACTGCGTTCTACGTCATGGGAGTTGACGCCGCCACAGAATTCTGCGGGCAGCATCCGGACGTGGGTGCGATCCTGGTACCACAGCCTCGTCAAGATCGTCGCGTCCGCCCGATTATAATAGGAGTGCCCGCCGAGCAACTGTTTTGGGACAGCGAACAGATTTTGAACGATGAATCGTCATAAATCGCATTAAAACCGCAAAAAGTCACCGTTCAAGTCGGTGAATCCTCATTCCCAGATCGGCAGCCATCGTGTTACGATGAAGAATTCTCCCTCCGCATATCCTGCCCGCAAGTCACGACGCTGGAGTCTCCAAGTGAAGAACGTTGGACGTGTTTCTTTTTTCGCCGTCATGTTGATCGTTTTGCTGCGTATCGCAATCGGGTGGCAGCTGTTCTACGAAGGTATTTGGAAAATCCAAACACAGAAAACCGCGAAGCCTTGGACTTCTGCCGGGTACCTCAAGAACTCACAAGGTCCTCTTCGCGGAACGTTCCGCAATATGGCTGGCGATCCGGACGATCTCGATTGGCTCGACGCGGACAAAGTAATCGCAAAATGGGAAGACTGGCAAACGCGATTTACGACCTACTACAAGTTGGATAAGAAGCAAACGACAAGCCTCGATCGCCTTTTAAATGGAACCTCCGAAATCGCAGTAAAGTTAGAAACGCTGCCGGATGGCATCGATTTGGCCGCCACGAAGCGTGTCGACTTTGGTGACGACGGCAAGGAGCTTCCAGCGAAAGTGCCAGTTGTTACGTACGACGCAGAAAAGAAGCAGCTGAAAACTAGCGGTCAGGAACGGATTCACCCAAGCGAAAGGCAAAAACTCATCGATCCGTTCACGAATCGGTCACCGGAGGTGGAGGGCTTTATCGCGGCCGTCGATAAGCTGTACGAGGATTCGCACAATGTATTCGGAGACGACCGCCCTGAAGAATTCACTGCAACGCTGCTCTACGATTTGCCAGACAAAGTAGACCTAGCCGCTGTGATGGTCGGCAGCGACGACAACAAGTCGCCACTGCTGACCTACGACGCCGAAACGAAGCAACTGAAAATGTCTGGCAAATTCACGATGACTACTCAGCAGCAAAGTGATTTGATTTCTCCGCTGACAGCTCTGTCGGAGGAAGTTCAGGCATACATCGACGCAGTCGAGGATTTGTACAAACGATCTTCGGCCCTCAGCTACAAACAGCGAGTCCGCGCTCAACTGAACAACCAGGACGCTGTTGGCGACAAGGCGTCGCAGCGTCTTGGTGAAATCGAAGAATACAAGTCGATGGTAAAGGAATACGAACGGCAACTTGCCAATGCGAAAACGGCATACCACTATGACCATCTCGCAAAACTAGGCAGCGACTTGCAGGCGAAACGAGCTTCGCTTTCTGGTCCCATCAAGGCATTGGACAGCGATCTTAAATCAGCGGCGACAGATCTGTTGACATTAGACCAGCTCGAAAAAGGCAGCTTGCCACAACCGTGGGATTCGCTGCGTGTCAGTGACGTCATGACGATCGCGGGGCTGACCTGCTTGGGCTTGATGTTGATTATCGGGCTGTTTACTCGGTTCGCCGCAGCATCCGCTGCATTCATGTTGTTTTCGTTTTACATGGCGATGCCTCCGCTGCCCGGCTTGCCAGAGCTGCCGGGGCCTGAGCACAGCTTGATTGTCAACAAGACCTTGATCGAAGTTTTCGCACTCGCCGCCATCGCCACACTCCCCAGCGGAATGTGGTTTGGACTGGACTCGTTTATCGGCTGGCTTCGCGCCGGCTCAACAGATTAAGCGGACGCCGTGACATCGCCCGCTGTTAACATATAAACAACACTCACAACAAATTCTTCAGAATCTGAGGACCTGAGCATGCTCGTTACACCAGAACAAGAACGGATTGGCCGCGATAACTTTCACGAAGCGGTCGGTTACAGTCGCCGAGGCTTCCTTGCAACAGCCGGTGTGGTCGCTGGGAGCGCCGGCCTGGGAGCAACCTACTTCGGATACAGCAAACTGGCCGGCACCGATCGAGTCAAAGTTGCGTTCATCGGGACGGGCGACGAAGGCAACGTGCTGATCACCGAGCACCCCGAAGACTACATGGAAATTGTCGCAGTTGCCGATCTGCGTCCGGCAAACATTGAGCGTGCATTCAAAGGCAGTCATCCTGTCGCTCGAATCGGTCTGAACGCGAAGCTCGGCCCCGATACCGCTGCCAAGATTGCTCGATACGAGAATCACAAGGATCTGCTTGCGGACAAAGACAAACTCGGGCTGGAAGCCGTCGTCATCGCCGTACCGCTCAGCCAACATGCACCGATCGCGATGGAATGCATGGAAGCCGGATTGCATGTGCTGACCGAAAAACTGATGGCTCGCACGATCACTCAATGTAAGGAAATGATCCGCAAAGCAGACGAAAAGAACTTATTGCTCGCGGTAGGCCACCAGCGTCACTACAGCGTTCTGTACGAAAACGCTAACCATCTGGTCAAAGAGAACCTGCTCGGCGACATCAGATTCATTCGTGCTCAGTGGCACCGCAACAATAGCTTTCCGAAGCGTGACAGCTGGCGAAAATGGGACTATC
>JAGQPC010000823.1 GCA_020426925.1 Planctomycetales bacterium
ATCGTTCCCAGCCAAAGTACGAGCGTGACGTATTCCAACTTGTTGCGATTGTGCAATGAGAACGGAGGCAAGGGACGACTGTTCGACTTCTTCCGTGGATATGACGGCAGCTTCAAGCCGTCGTGGATCGTGTCCGACGATGAAGGCGAGACGTGGACCGCGCACGGATTGTGGATTGATTTTCCTTTCGCCCGTCGACACCGACCTTATGTCAAATATTCCGGCAACGGAAAGGACACGATCCACTTTGTATTCACAGAAGGGCATCCGCGCGACTTTGACAACAGTCTCTACCACGCATACTACCGTGACGGAGCGTTTTATCGATCTGATGGCACGCGAATCAAGACGGTCAAGGACGGCGCACTGACTCCATCCGAAGCATCGAAGATATTCGCAGGCGACGGAGACAATGTAGCTTGGCCGTGCGATTTGCACTTGGACGAGCAGCAACGACCGGCCGTTGTCTTTTCGGTTCAAAAGGACTCCGCCGGTTTGGGGCCGAAACATCCTGACGCAGGTCGCGATCATCGTTACCGTTGGGCCAAATGGGACGGAGACGATTGGCAGCATCAAGAATTAGCATTCGCAGGAACTCGTTTGTACGCGGGTGAAGATGACTACACGGGATTAGTTTGTCTCGATCCAAACAACACCGATCGTGTCTTCCTGTCGTCGAACGTCGACATCAAGTCCGGCGAGCCGAACCGAAGTGGCCACTACGAAATCTATCAAGGCGTGAACGACTCAGGCGACTCTTGGAATTGGTCGGTCGTCACCGAGAACTCCCACGTCGATAACATTCGTCCCATCGTCCCTAAGTCAGACGGCGATAAGACCGCAGTGCTGTGGCTACGCGGTTCACTGTGTACGTACACCGACTATGATCTCGACGTTGTCGGCATCGTGATACCCACCAATTCGTCGAGCCCGTAATCACCCGAGATTGTCGGAACACGATTTGCATTTCTTACGTTCGCCGTTTCTCTTGATGAGAATACGGCCGTTTCGATAACTATGTTCTTGCTGGATACGCTGAAAAGCTACAGAGGCACTGTGCTGGCCCGCACGCAAGTGGAGAATCAAGTATGAACGACTCGTCAGAAAATATGAACGACCCTTTATCGTTGGCTGCGAAGTTAGCTCTTCAACAAAACCTAAATCGCCAGCAAACCTGGGCGGGACTTGTGCTGATAGTTGTGAGTGTCGCCGCCCTGTTCGTACTTCCAAATCATTTGGCGGCGCCCTTCGATGCCATGTGTATGGGTTTTGGATCCGCCGCCATATTTACGGTCTTCTTGTACTTGTTTCCGGAGGCGCTTCGCAGTCGAGGCGGGTCGCTTGTTTCGGCCGTATGCCTTGTCGTCGCTCTATGGTTGATGGCTGCCCTTACCGCCGTTGTGCTTCTCATTGGCTGAGGTAGGCTCTTGAAGCACGTCGTCGAGCTGGTGAACCTACCGAAAACGGATCAAATCAAAAACCGCCATTCAATCGAGACGTGAAATGCCTGAGAAACTTCCGATCGTATTTGCTTGCTCCGGGTGTTCCAATGCAGGGCAGTTAGCAGATAACTTGGCCCGAGAACTGGACGCTCGCGGAATTGCCGAGATGTCTTGTCTGGCCGGCGTGGGCGCCGCGAAAAAGCACTTCCTCAAACAGCTAATGGGTCGCGAGGTCTGGGTGATTGATGGCTGCCCAGTCGAATGCAGCCTTGGCGTATTTGACAACGTCAGCGAGAATATTGACGTGCATATTCGCCTGCACGATTTAGGCGTTCGCAAGAACGCGGAGCTACCGACCGGCACGGATTTCGCCGAATTGGTTGAGGCAGTATTGCAGCAAGTTCGCGAACGTAAGCCAACGATGTGACTGCCAGGAGAATAGTTCTACTTTGCGCCTTCACCGTGGCGCTCATCGCCAATGCTTCGTCGTCGCTTGCAGAAATACCATTCCCCGATCGATGAACACCGCCCGGTTCAAGCAACTTGGAAATCGCTTCAAGCGTATGATGTCCAGAGTGGTTTCGCGATGCCAAGTTCGGCATCCACGCCCATTGGGGGCTCGACTCTGTCCCGGCCTACAAAAAGCAACCGATTGGTATTCACGGAACGCTTTATGGTCCACCTGGTCGGCTTGCGGGGAAATCGATCCGGCGATGCTGCCAGCCGCACGATTGATCCACGACTTGGTTGACATTGTCAGTCAAGAACAGGGTATCGAGTCGTGATATACGCTAAGGACTCTCATCTCGGTCTAACCCAGGCCTCGACCGATGTTGCCGTTCGAGTTCCACGAATCGAGATACTAAATCGGAATGCCCCTTAATCCGAAAAACGTAACGTGGGGCTTGTTGACCAGTTGTGCGGCCCATGAATGGTTCGCCCCAGAAGCTCAGGAGAGCCTCCGTGGTTCCCGTTGAATCGGTATCCGCTAGTATGAATGACAGGGTCTGAGGCAATTCTACCCATCGGGGTTCCTTTACTTTGTCCCGTCCGGTGCATTCTTTGACCTTCGGAAGAATGTTCTGCTGCCATAGCGTCTTCTCGGTTGGATTCGACACGAATTGAATGGAGTCGACACGAGGGTTTTCGATGGCAGGTCGCAACATCAAGTCGAACACATCCTGCGACTCGAACATAGTGAAGCAAACATTGAACCAGAGCATGTCTCCATGGCCCGACTCGCAGAATCGCTGACTTTCCGACCGCAATCGGCGTGGACCAATCAGGATTGCCTCGGGCGGGTCTAGTGCCGATTTGACATCTTGAATGCTCGCCTTCATCAGTTTCACACTCTCGGCAACATGCTCGTCGTGGCCTTCTCTTCGTAGGTCACGAAATAACAACAGAGCCAGCAAGACCAGCACGATGGTCAAAAGCACATCGTGCTCA
>JAGQPC010000824.1 GCA_020426925.1 Planctomycetales bacterium
CGCGAGGTGAGTCCATGGCAAAGTACTACAACGTGTTGGTTTTGATCCGTCGAAAGTCGGTGTGACGTACTGTTTGTGTCACACAGCCAGCACCACGTCTGATTATGTTTCGACGTCGTGGTGTTTGTACACACTGCTAACGGCTGATCACAGGTCCGCCACGTAAGTGACTTCAAAAAAACAGAAGCAAATGCACTTCAGCAGTGCGTGACCTCGCTACAACACTGGCGCGCATGATGAAAACGAAAACCCGGAGTCACGGACGTAATGCCTCAACCCTTCCAAATGTGGAACGTTCAGCTCGGCGTCAACCTGACAATGGCCTTTAGCTTTGCAGTGCGAAGTTCTTACGTGGTATCTAAGCCGCTGCCGTCGCAAGATACGTTCGGTGGGATCGAGGCCGATGACTGTCGGACGTCCAAACTTTCATACTATCGAAGCGATCGTCAAAGCGGACCAGAAAGCAAGCGGTTTTGTCCGGAATGAAACCGCCAACCTATGTCGATGAGCCCAGCGTTCCACGTAGGTTAGTGAAGCGTCTAGGACTCCACTTTTTTGCCCGAGTGACAGCCGTCGACCTGAGCAACCGGGGCCTAATCGATAGCAGGGTACCATTTTTCCGGGGGCCATAGTTTGCCAAGGTAGTCGATTCCATCCCATGATCCTCGAGAACGCAACGAGGAATCCGCACAATCAAACTTAAAGTTAGTCAATCCCTGCTCGCGTGCTTGCTCGATCACGTCGTGCGTACAAAACAGGCTACCAACTCGTGCATCGACAAAGTGGGATCCATTCCAACTGCCTTCGATCGGAGTGAATGCATTGGAGCGCATCGCCCGCGAGAAGGCTTCGATGACATCCTGAGGAAGGTTTTTCTTAAGACGTCCGCATTCGCATCGATACTCGTCGAATCCAGGTTCTGGCTCAAACCGTATTCCCAGGGGAGCGACGATGAGAAAATAGCTCATCGGGCAGGAAAGCGGCATTTCAGCTTCAAGTAATTCGTATTTTGGCTCATCGATTGCGGCAAAGGCCTGGGCCGCTCGTTCGCTGATGATAAGGTGCCCGCGCCCTGAGCTGTCTCCTCCAATTGCATCTGGCCAATCTGGTCGAATATTCTCAAGCGTAATTGATACCTTGTCTGAATGAACTCGCCGACCTCTTCCGCATATGCCACATTCGTCAACAACGGTAGTTGGACCTGCAACGTGCGCAGCCCAGGGAGACGCATTATTGTATTGAACGAAATACATCTTGGGTATTGTTTGACTAGCGTTACTCATTCATGCAAATGTATCTTTGCGTTGATGTCAGCAAGTTTATTGCACAGTTTGAATAGATTGTCATTAGGGAACTGAGCATGTGGTTGGCCAACAATCGGTTTTCGTGTCGGTGCGTTCGTTCTGAAGGCTACGGCCAATTCGGCGGAATCACATCGTGGAAAAGAATCAGTGATTAGAAAACAACTTAAGAGCTACGTGACTTCGGTGATTCGTGTTGATCACGCTCGCCGGACTGGTTTGCTGCCGAGTCACGATTTGCTGTGTCGGCAGCTGCCAACTCGCCACGCAGCGATTCGATGGTTTCGAGTACTTCTTGTTCTTGATCACGTGGACAAACTGATTGTGTTTGCTGCGGTTCAGTCGGGCTCCGTTGCAAGAGTCGGAGCAGGCGAGGAAAGCGGTCTTCCAAATAGTCTGCGAACCAGCCGTCTTTTTGACGCTTGTTGAGCGAACGCAGCTCGGCGATGGCTCGAACGCGGCTGATGCGTTGAGTCGCTAGATCCGCATAGATTTGATCCGCAAGTTTCCGCCGCTTAATCGCATCCGTGACAGACAGAAAGTCCTCTATCAGAGCGACCAACCACGAAAGCCTTTTCTTCTTCGTCAAGTCGAACTTTTGCCCAGCCTCTTGTAGTGCTCGGTTAAGATTGAAACGCACTCGCTGAAGTTCGATCCGCGTCTGTTCGCGTCTGGCCAAGCTGGAATGTTCGGCGTACTCCAGCGTCTTTTCAGTCAATTCCTTGCAAAGGATGCCGAAGTCTTCAAACGACGACAGCGCGCGAATCCCCGATTGCGCCGTTGCCAAATCGTTATCCATGACCTTGTTGCACGCGTCGTAACATTCCGCCCACGCTTGCCAACGGTAAACGAAATCGAGCCCCGTGCCTTTGATGTTTTGCAGCCCAATGATTCGGTTGTAATAACCGGGCGGTGTCCGACTAGCGATCTCGTTGATGATTTGCTCGCCTGACGCGCGAAAGTCTGAAATGACGACGATCTTGCGTTCAAACCATCGCCATATGACTTTGCGAGTTTCCGCTTCGATTCCTGCCCGCGTTGTACCGGTTGCACGTTCGATCTGTGCAGCGAGCGATTGGTATTCACGCAGACCACTGACGATTGTTCGCAAGTGATCCGTAATGCTGTGGATGGAGGAATCACCGACGCCCGCGAGCGACAATTGATTTGCCATCGAGGACAAATCTCGCCATTGGCTTGCGATCGATCTGATGGTGTCCTCTCGCGAATCAGCCAAGACGGCTTGGACTATTTTCTGTGCAATCTCGTCGACTTGCTGTTCGCCGGTGTACTGACGAAACCATTTGGCGAGCTGGTCAAGTCGCCCCCTTGGAGAACTGTCTGTTTCTCCGTCAACGCTCATCCAGAGCCTATAGTCGCTGAACTGCTCGTCCCAGGCCTCGCGAATGTACGATTGCAGACCGTCTAAGTTTCGGCCGATCAAGACATGGCAGTCCGCGGAAAGATCGCACACCAGGATCTTTGCAAACATCCTGCTGCGAGAAATCCGGTCGGCTCGGTTGTTGACGACTGTCGTGATCCAAATGGTCGGTTCGTCAATGTGGCACTGCTTGTCGAAACCGAGTCGTGTCCAATTGCCCATGCAGCCGTGTCGTTCGTTAGCGGACATGCCATTGGTAAATTCTAAAGTCCGACCGTTCACGGACGCAGGAGGGGACACCTTCAGCACTCCCAGATCGGGAACCAAGCGGTCGGCCATTTCTTTGAGCGCAAAATTCGCGTCGCAGTTGAGCTCCTTTGCCATCAGCAGCGTGAGCGCGATGTTGTCGGGATGTTCGCGATACGGGAATCGTCCCAAGACGTCTTTCGCAAGCATTCCCGATTCCAGCCAGCCTGCAGTAACGAGATCGGTGTTTTCACGCCGCGCGACTCGTGTAAGTACAGGCAGCATCTGGTGCTCGGTTGTCAGTAGGCGTGATTTTCTTGGAATGAACGTTGCGATGGTTTCGGCGACGTCAATTCCTGCCGGACCTTGCACGTCTTCGTGGTCGGGAATGGCGTTCGTGATGGTCGATAAATCGTCGCGAGTCCATTGCCTTTGCAGCACTCGCACAAACTCAGTTCGCAAGGCCATGCATTCCCATATGAACAGTGACACATCAAGTTTTGCGGCCAACCGAATGGTGTCTCGATGTTCCCAAATCGTTGCTTTGTCTTCCGGGCGATACAGCGGGAACTCTCGTAGATCGCCGTAGGTTGCCGAGTACAAAAACATCGCTTCGCACCCGGTCGATTTTGAGAAGACGGAGTATCCCAATCCGTTCAACAACGCGGCTTTCAAACGCTCCGTGCCCGATTTACCTCGCGTTCCCCAACCGCCAATTGCGAGCGGGATCCCTTGACGCGCCCTTCTCAGCAGGAAGTTAGCGAACCCGTGACGAATAAGAAAGAAGGCCGCGAAAACCGATGAAAACGCGACTAGCTGCTCAAGGGAATTGTCGTAGATCGACGCAAAATACGTGACGTAATCGCTGACTTGACGTTTGCACCAAATGACCCAAGTCGGCGAGGTAACTGCTAACATTGCAGGAAAAAATCGCGTGACGGTTTTGTCGGCTAGTGCCGTGTGATCGTCTTGATCGAGCTGCTTGAAATCGATTCCGATACCAAGCGATTGCAGCGACCGGACGTATT
>JAGQPC010000825.1 GCA_020426925.1 Planctomycetales bacterium
CCTCTATCATTTGAGCGCCGTCGTACTCAACCAGCATCAGAATCTGAGCGAATTTGATTCCGTTCGAGTGAAACGCATTCGGATAGAATCAGATTCGGAAGTGCCGTATCAAATCGATGGCGATCCGGGCGGCTTTTTGCCGGTGAATGTCAGCGTCTCGACGCAGCGATTACAACTGGTCATCCCATCTGACAGTTGATTGTCGGTCATTCGTAACGCGGAAACAATTTCAAACGGAAGTTCACTGTGACCATATCGAAGACTGTCGGGCCGTATCAGGTTGGAGACCAACACGACCTCCTGGTAATCGCAGGCCCGTGCGTTTTGGAAGACCTCGACGGTGCCTTGCGAATCGCGGAATCGCTCGTGGAGCAAACGGCTAACGTTCCGGTGAACCTTGTTTTCAAAGCGTCGTTCGACAAAGCGAACCGCACGAGCATCCACTCGTACCGCGGCCCCGGGATCGAAAAAGGACTCCAGATCCTTGCAGCCGTTCGCGAGCGATTTTCGATTCCCGTGACGACCGATATTCATGATCCGCACCAGGCAGCACCGGCTGGCGAAGTTTGCGATTTGCTGCAGATCCCAGCGTTCTTGGCTCGGCAGACCGACCTGCTGATCGCAGCTGCAAAAACTGGTCGAGCGGTGAACGTGAAAAAAGGACAGTTCATGGCTCCGGGCGACATGCGGAACGTGGTCGACAAATTGAACGAATCGGGCTGCGAAAACGTATTGCTTTGCGAGCGAGGTACTTTTTTTGGGTACGGCCAATTGGTCAACGACATGCGTTCGCTTGTTCAGATGCGAGAGCTGGGCGTGCCGGTTGTATTTGACGCAACACACAGCGTTCAGCAGCCTGGCGGTTTGGGAACGACCACTGGCGGAAATCGAAAAATGGTTGCACCGCTGGCTCGCGCGGCGACGGCGGTTGGGATCGACGGCCTATTTCTTGAAACTCATCCAGATCCAGATCAATCGCCAAGCGATGGACCAAACATGGTGCCGCTGGCCGAATTTGGGGCACTACTGGATCAAATACTCAATATCCGAAAAGCAATTCAATGAACACCGAAATCAGTTCGGAAGAAAAGCAAACAGCAAAGACGAAATGGATTGCGGTTGGGCTCGGTGCGGTTGTCGTCATCGCGCTACTCGCGACGTCGGTCGATTGGAGCGAGGAATCGGGCACCGGCAACGTCGAAGATATGTCGACGCTGGGCTCTCCTGGGCTGACCAGTTTCAACAAAGCCATGGAGTTGCTCGAAGGGCTCAGCGAGTACGAATCCGGGCAAGCACAGGTTTCGATTCTGCGTAGTCTTCAAGCGTGGCTGCGAGATTCCGATCCGGTCGTCGATTGGGTCGCCGATCCGATGGCTGCTCGACTGCCTGCCCGTTACCGGCCACGAGCTCGGGAAGATATCCTGAAAACAAACAGCATCGAAGCGTTCGACGTCATCGCACTGCGCGAGGCCAGTTGGCTGCGAGACGTCGCCAGAACCGTTGTCGAAACCAACACCACCGCACCGGACATTGCAGCGATTTCTACGGCCACGACAAACAGTGTGGACGCAAAATATGCAAACGACCTTGATGCCGCACTGCGGATTTTCGATTGGGTCGTGCGCAACATTCAGACCGACGCGCCGGTCGAAGCGGGTAGTCAAAATCGCTACGGCTGCGACATGATATTGCCGGTTTGGCAGAGCTTGTTGTATGGGCACGGCACAGCGATCGAGAAAGCACGAACCTTCGTTTTGCTTTGTCGCCAAGTGAACATCGAAGTGCTGATGCTGGGCGTCGAACAAGCCGAGGGTGATCCAGCCGAATGGCTGCCTGCGGTCTACTTAGGCGACGATCTTTTCCTGTTCGACATGGACTACGGAACGCCTGTTTTGAAGTCCGGTAACATAATCGCGACTCTGGCCGACGTTATCGACGATCCGTCCATTCTTTCGATCTTCGACATTGGAGACATCAGCTATCGAACTCGTCGCAAAGATCTTTCCAGCGTCGTCGCGATGATTGACGCCACTCCGTCGGCACTGTCACAACGGATGAAGATGATCGAAGACACAATGGCCGGTCGGAAAATGAAACTGACGGTAACGCCGTCGCCCATTGCGAAACGGCTCAGGCAATCCAAAGGAATCACGCGAGCGGAAATTTGGACGCTGCCCTATGAAATGTACGCTCGCCGCGACAAAGTCAATGCAGACCCACAGGCAGCTTCCGCAATCATTCAGGCTCTATCGGAAGAGCAAGAACTCTTCGACATCCGCAACGCGTTTTCCAGCGAGCATTCTGGTTTCACCCGGCAATATGCCGAGCGAACCAGGAACGTCGACACTCGAGTTTCGCTCATCCAGGGTCGGTTACTGCACTTTAAGGGCGCATACGAAAACGCCGAGGGTGGCGAGTTCCGCGGTGCGACGACTCACTACTTTGAGATTCGACCGTCGGATGCGGAACTCAAGGAAGTCACCGATCTCGCAGCGAAAATTAAACAGGAAGGAGTGCTTACGGATTCGCTTCCTCAAGCTGATCCCGATGGCACCGAAACTGATACCGTTCCAACTCCTGAGCTAACTGCAGAACAAAAAGCCAAGCAGCTAGAGCAGGCTTTAGCGTCGCTTGACCGAGCGTATCGAATTCTCGCGATCACCAAAGAGAACGCGACGTATTGGATGGGGTTGGTTTCATTCGACCGAGGCAACTACAAGGTCGCGTCCGA
>JAGQPC010000826.1 GCA_020426925.1 Planctomycetales bacterium
CCCCCCCCCCCCCCGGGCCGCGGGGCGGCCGGCCCCCCGGCGGGGGTGGCGCCCCCCCCCCCAGGAGGGGGTGGGCCCCCCCCCCCCGCCGCGGGCGCGGCGCGCGCCGCCCCCCCCGCCCCCGCGCGCGCGGCGCGCCGCGGCCCGGTCGCCGCTTCCTGAAACGACAACTCCGGGTTTTGGTGGAATTCGCGGTAAATCTCGACCAATTGGCTCAGATGAGCGTCAGCCCACGCCGCGGGAGACTGTGCCATCGCTGCCGGAACCAGTGAAACTACTAGTACGAAAAAACAGAACGGCAGAGCGGAGAATCTCAGAATTCGAAACATAGCTTGTTCCCGATTTTGAAAACGCGGACGCACTTGCACGCAAAAACTTTTGCTGATCGAAATAATACTCTTTACAACAGCCTCCGAAAGCCGATAATCACAACATCATTCGAGCACTATTTTCATTTGGGCGAGTTGACGTTTATCACGTGCACTCGCCTTTTTCATGCGCCGCGAGCAACCTAACTTACGATGGCTGGCGGTCCGTTTTCGCGAGCAATCTGACAAACATCCGCAAAGCTCGAGCACGATGACTGATCATTGCTTTCACGCTGGGCCCTAACTGGCCGAAGGTCTTGTGAAGCTCGACAATTTCAAAGAGCGGATCGTATCCGAATCCACCACTGCCAACCGGTTCCAGCCGGATTCGTCCTTGGCAATACGCCTCGCACGACACGACTATGTTTCCCTCAGGATCGCTCAACGCCATGTGGCAAACGTAATGGGCTGTCCGTTTTTCTAGAGGGACATTCTCTAATTGTTTTAGCAAGTGAAGATTGTTCGCTTCGTCGCCCGCGTTTGTGTCAGAATCGAGCGACGCGTACCGAGCCGAATAAATTCCTGGCTCGCCGTTCAACGCATCAACAGCTAACCCGCTGTCTTCTCCAACCACCCATGCGTCCAGGTGGATCGCTTGCTGAGTCGCTTTCAAAGCCGCGTTTTGCGCAAAAGTTGTTCCGTCTTCGACAACGTCCATGGCATTTGGAAAATCGGCGAGAGTCTGCACCGAAAAACCAAGCGGTTCCAACATCAATCGGAGCTCACTCGCCTTTTTAACATTGTGAGTGCCAAGAACTAGATGTTGAGCATTCGACATGGCGTCCGCTGGATGGCTAGAGTCAAGTTCTGCAAGCCATCAAAGTACCAAGTCGATTTCTGATCGGTAAGTGCTGCTACCGAAGCCAACGCGGTTTCGCGTAGTCGCTTGCGAGTGAACGCTTTGGAACGGGCACGGGCGTAGGCTGAAGGTCGAGCGATATACCAGCGACTTTTTTCGCCTGAGCCTGAACCGAACGATTAGCCGGAGTGTTTCCGTTGGACGGGCTGAACTTTTGAACAAGCTTCAGAACTTCGGGATTGACGTCTTGTCGACCGTCCGTTTTTTCTACCCAATCGAAACTTCCAACGGTGACGTAACTCTCATGCCGATCGTGAAACTCATAAGCTTCGTAACCGATCTTGCGCAACGCCATTGTCACCTTGTTCGCTTTAACAGCAGCTTCTTCTAGTTTGCTTTGCAGCTTTCCACCGTTCTGCAATTGCTTTACCTTAAGTTGGTTTGTTACGACTTTGCCTCGGAAAGTTGCCACGCGGACCGAGTACTTTCCAGGACATTTCAGCAAGCTGTACTTGACGTCTTTGTTAATCCGATAAACGAAGGAATCGACGCCTTTTGGAGCGTAAGCCTCGCGAGCAACCATCGGATTGGGCACCGCAAAAGCGCGACCTAGCGGCCCTTTCGTTCGCTTTGATTTGTCGGCGTTCCATTTCTTGTGCATCGCGCGCAGACCGGCAAAGCGCAATGTCGTTTTCTCATCTTCGGCAAGCGACTTAGGCTGACAATACTTCAATTCCTGCAGCGTTTCCTGGAGCTGTTCATCATCGACAGAATTGTAGTTCCCGACCAGGACTGCGTATTCCGTAAACGAACCCTTCAAGTTGTACTGCATCTTCCGCGGAGTAAAATTGCGGTTCAGCCCGACGACATCGTCGGTGAAGTCGTAGTCCTTGCTGTGAAGGTAGGCTTGTAAACCGAAACTGCTTCGAAGTTCCTTCACGAGTTTCGTCGCTTCCTCTTTCGCTCCCGGTCCCGCGAAGGAAGCAGCGTATATCATCCATGGACCGTTCTGTTCAGTAAGCTGAAGACTTTCCGCTTTATTGGTTTTCCGTCTGGTAAACCGCTTGAGAGGATTTTCCGCGGTCAACGGCGACGCACTGCCGACCAAGAGACCTGACGCAAGCAACAGAATCGTCGCGTTTCGAATACGCATACTCTCACTCCGTTCTAAATCTGCTTCCAGCCAGAACGCTTCGCCAAAACGAGCGACCAAGCACCTGGAACTTCGGCCGCGTAGCTTTAAAACCTTCTAACTCCCTCGCTTCACCCTCCCTTCGGGAGGGTCGAAAACGAGCTTCAGCGAGTTTTCGGGGAGGGGCCAGTCGATCGCGCTAACCCTCTCCGCCGCTACGCGGCGACTCTCCCAAAGGGAGAGTGAAATCGCGATTGAGCACAAAGCTGCACGACCACTTTCGGGGCGGGAGTCTAGCAAACCGAGCTGATGCCAACTAGTGAAAAACTTTAGCGAAATCTTTTGAGTTATTTTTCACTGCTAGCCGAGCAATGAGTGCGGACACGATCGCTATGGTTGCTCTTTTGGCAACACAATAAACAGAACGGCCTTCAAATCAGCTGCATCAGCCGAACGCTGAATTTCGAATTCAGGTAGCTGGACCGAACCGAGTCCCGTCGTAACATCCGACGCGGCATCGAGATCGATAAACAGATCCGCACCTTCTAAGTTGCTATCACTTAAACTAGCTGTCACGGCAGACGCACTTGGGCTGGAATCTGCAGCAGTTGCAGCTGCGCGGCCGTAGTAAAACCGAACGTTAGGCTGCGATGTTGTTGCAAGAACGGTCGCTGAATCGACCACTGCAACATCGGCGCCAAGTGATTCACATCGCTGCTTGATCGACATGAGTTCTGTGGACGTAATTTCTGTGGAGTGAACTTCACCGTTCACTCCAGCATCAAGGTTCTCGCCAAGCCTGAGCAGCGCCGATTGCTTGTCGGCACTTCGCATCTGATCGGAAAGCACCGCTCGAGTCCCTGCCGGATCAGCCGTGCGGATCATGACCACCAAGTCCACGTTCGCCTGAGACACTGTTTTGGCAATGGACGCAACTTGTTTCGCGTCCCAAAACATCTGGCGAGATTGCACGCTGGCTTTTGGTGCGACAATCGGTCGACCTGGCTGCGTAGTAACGCTGTCCTGCTTTGGCGGCATAGGCACCGCTTCAAGCTCATTCGCCGCAATTGTCGTGTCTGTCTCTGCCAACGAGCGCGCTTCCGGCAAATCATCTGCGTGCGGAACCTGCGGACTTTGCTCTGCCAGCCGCGGATCTGATGGCCCGAAATCGAACGCATAAGAGTCGTCTGCGTGTTCCGTCGCATCGGGAGAATCACCCGCCACACTTTCGGCTTCAACTTCATCCGCAACCGTCGCGTTATCAGCCACTTGCACTTGCGGTTCCCAATCGCGATTGGCCAGAAAGATAATCGCAAGCCCTGCAGCGATGGCAGCGATCGACATCGCGTACCGACGAAAATGACTCGGCGGCGCGGCAGTTCTAGGTTGAGCTGGATTTACATGTGCAGCTTCGGAGCCTTGGCCAGCAGTCGTCGCATTTGTCGCTTGCAGAATTCGTTCCATCACGCGCTGCTGGAACTGATCGTCCACTGATGCGCGCGGCAATGTTCCCAAACCATCACGCAAAGTTTTCAGCTCGGACAAGATCCGGCGACATCGCTCGTCCGATTCGAGCGCACGTTCCACGCGCTGTCGCTCGTCCACAGACAGCTCATTATCGAGATAACCGCTGAGCAGTTCGTCCGAAATGAATTCGTTATTTGTGTCGCCTGACGTCATTCAAATGTTCTCGTACAAAACACTACTGAGCCGTGATTTCAAATCCATCCGAGCTCGATGCAATCTGCTTCGAACCGTGCCAACCGGAATGTCCAGCATTTCGGAGATTTCGTCGTAGCAGCAACCGTCGATGTCGCGGAGCACTAAAACGCTGCGGTGCTCTTCGGTCAGCTCTGAAATCGCGGTTCGAATTTGCGTAATCTGTTCCTCGCGTTCGATTCCTTGCTGAGGCGTTTCAGACGTGTCCTCGGGATCAGTACCTGTCGATTCACGCACCGCGTCCACCGAGATTTTTGGTCGTTGTCGTCGATTGCGAGATATCCAAGCATTCATGGCAATCCGGTAAAGCCACGTATAGAGACCACTTTTTCCTTTAAACGATGTCAGTTTCTGAAACGCGAGGACGAAGGCTTCTTGGGCGACGTCCTGCGCTTCTTCAGCGCAGCCGACCACATGCA
>JAGQPC010000827.1 GCA_020426925.1 Planctomycetales bacterium
AATCGAATTCGCCATCGCCGTTCCAGTCTCCTGTTTGCCAAGTTGAGTCGCCATCAACTCCATCCGCGTATTCATCGGAAAAGTAACAGAGCAAGCGGCAATAGCTTCTACATTGAAATCTCTTGCCGTTGCAATGCTTTGCGAGAAAATGGCAAATCGATGCTGTGCTCGGTTCACGGAGCGTGCAGAACCCTAAGGCATTCCCTGACCGGCGGCGTCCAAATAACCAACCGCGATTCTCTCGCTCACAGCCTCTCATGGAACATTCCAAGATCAGCGGAACGGACATTCATTCGGATGAAGACAAACCGTCACCTACAGAATTCCTATTACGAAATCTCTCGCACGGTCACGATATTTCCTGCAATCGAAACTATGCGGACTTGCTTGCCGGCGTCGACAAGTGACCCGTCTGATACGACATCGTAAAACTCGTCACCGAATCTTGCTCGGCCTGCGGGCCGCAAATACGAATCGGCAACTCCGATGTCGCCAACGCCGATCGGCAACGTAAATGGTATCGACATGGAATCCATTCCGGTCGCGCGAGCTTCGGGCGGTGTTAAGGCTAAGCGATTGAAGATCGGAATGGCGTCCAATCGTGATGTGATAAAGTACGCTGCGACCATGAAAACAAAAAACGATGCCGTCATGGCGAGCATCGAATTGCGGAGCATGGTCCATTCTTTCGGTCCGTTGGGAATGACAAAGTCTTGCCCGGCCAAAACAATTGAGGCGGCCATCAGTAGCAGGCCGCTTAGCCCCCATATGCCGAACCCTGGAATGACGAACACTTCGATCGCGATGAGAATCAGTCCGGCAACGAACAAAATGACTTCCAGCCATTCAGCCGTCCCGCCCAAAAAGCGACTCCAAAAGAACAGGGAAAAACAAACGATAGACAGTAGTCCGCCGATCCCAATTCCCGGAGTCGTGACCTCGATGTAGAGTCCGACCAGACCGACGATGAACAGCAGCACGGTTATGAATGTGCTATTCAAGATCGATACGGCTGCATCAACTCCCGTGCGTTCGTAAAGAATGACTTCTTTCACGCCGTAGCGTGCTCTTAACGCGTCTTCGTTCGCGATGTTTGCTTCTGCCAGACCGAGCTCGACCGCACGCGGCCCGACGACTTCAAAGAAGTGCTCCTTGCGAGATTCGTGGATTAGCTGAAGCCGCTCCCAATCTTCTGGACGCTCCTGCGATTTGACTTCTTCTTTCGTGAACAGGAACACTTCGCCCGTTTTTCGGTTCTTATAGCGGAAGATCTCGACGTCCATGTTGACCATCGCTTCGGCGAGCGCCGGACTTCGTCCCTTCGATTCGGCAAGATCTCGCGCAAACGTCACTAAGTCAGTGCGAAACTTTTCCGGTGCATAGCGAAATGCTTGCCCAACGAAATCGTATTGGATCACGCCCGCATCGCCGATACGCGCATTGTTTCCGACAACAATTTCGTCGCATGCGAGCGCCGTCAGCGCCGCGGCACTCAGTGCTTCGTTGGGAACGTATGCGACCGTTGGAGCCCAATCAATATCGCGAATGTGTTCCGCCATCCGATAGAGCACGTCCAAGCGGCCTCCGGGGCTGTCAATTTCGATCACAACCAATTGCACGTTATCTTCACGAGCCTTATCGAGCTTCCGGTACAAGTACTGTTCCGACATCGGAGTGATTTCGCCGTCAAAGCGAATGAGAGCGATCTTGTCGGCCTTCAGAGTCCGGCGGTCTTTGCGAGTCAGCGGCGTTCCCTTGTTTCCTTTGTCCGAATCAACGGTGTCATCGTCACTGTCGATTTCCGGATTCTGTTCCGCGCCGGCATCGGGTTCGTTATCGCTTTCGTGGTCGGTGTTACTGTCGCTATCGCTTTCGTGGTCAGCGGTGTTGGACGCTTCGTCGTCATCGGGTTGGTCGTCGGCGTCTTTTTCCTCGTCGTTCGAATTGGAAGATGGGTCGTCTGCATCGTCCGCATCGCTCGCGCTTGCCGCCGCAGGCTCGCCTGAGTTGGCCGCTTCTGACGTTGAATCTTGCCCGGTTGCGTTGGCGGCAATCAAGACTGCGATCACGGCGTGAAGCCACAACGCAACGAAACTGAATTGGCCACTTCGGCTTGGCATCGCGACGGAACCTTATGGTTGGACTTGGTGTGTTGTGTTCCTTCAACTATACGACAAATGGGCCGCGGAAACACTGCGTAATCGGGTGCAGAGACGAACCACGAATTCGAGTCGGGTTGGCAGCTGCGCCTAGATCGGCGATATTTCTCGCAATTCGTGGAAGTGAGATTTGATTGGACAGATGAGATCTGAAAGGACGGGCCATGGCCGCTTTGGAACAATTGACGACGACTCCAGCCACGTTGGGCGAAGGCCCGTGCTGGCACGGCGAGCAGCAAGTCTTGTACTGGGTAGACATCTGGGGAAAATCGCTTCATTGCTTCGACCCCGCAAACGGGCATGACAGACTTTGGGACATCGGTGAAATGGTCGGCACCGTTGCTCCGCGATCGCAAGGTGGCTTACTGCTTGGTCTGGAGCGAGGATTTGCGTTCTTCGATCCAACTACGGAATCGCTTGAGAAATTGCCTGCGGTCGAAGACGACGATGTCACTCGATTCAACGATGGCAAATGCGATCCGAGCGGTCGATTCTGGTGCGGATCGATGGACCAGCAAGAAGAGAAAAACATCGGAACGTTCTATCGCATGACCGCCGATGGCCATGTGACTCCTTTCGTTTCCGACGTCGGCATTTCGAACGGAATTGGCTGGAATCCTGATCAGACGGTCATGTATTTCATCGATTCACCGACTAAGTCTGTGTTTGCATTCGATTACGAAAAAGCAACCGGAGACATCTCGAATCGTCGTGTTGCGTTTACGCTCGGACCCGACGATGGTTGGCCAGACGGAATGACGACCGACACGGAAGGCATGATCTGGTTAGCCGAGTGGGCCGGTTCGCGCGTTTGCCGTCGCAATCCAGAAACGGGCGAGATCCTGCTTCAGATCGATGTCCCCGCTCCTCACACGTCGGCATGTTGTTTCGGGGGACCGGATATGAATGAGCTGTACATCACAACGGCTCGCAAGGGCATGACCGACGAGCAGCTCGCGGAGTTCCCAAATGCTGGCAATTTGTTCCGCATCAAGACGGACGTCACGGGAAGTCCTACGTACTCGTTTGCAGGGTAAGATTCGCTATCAGAACGCGTTTACGCCGATGACCATGTCGTCGGCACTTCGATCCGCGACGCAATGCTATGAAGCTGTCGTATCGCGACGCCGCAGTTTTGCATGTCGTTAGCTTTGGCGAATTTCTCAAGCTCCGCGGCTGCCGCGGTCAAGACCGGGAATCCTACCATTCCACCGGCACCTTTCAGCCAGTGCGCGAACTCGGCAATTTTCCGAGCGTCTTTACACCGATACATTTCATCCAAGTCGTTGAAACGCCGGCAAAGAGTTTCCACGAATTCCGCAACAATTTCCATGAACTCAGGATCGTTGGCAGGTAGCGTCGACCGAATTGGTGGAGTGTCCGTCGACCGGCTTTCTTCACCAACAAACAGCGTCTTGGTCTGTTTGTTTTCATCAGCGTCGGGCATCGTACCTGGATTGATTCGACTTTGCATCGCATTGACTTTCTTTGGGCAGGTTAGTTTTGTTGCACCGGTGTTCCGCTGCAAATTGCGAGGCGTTTTCATGCAGGAGCGACTGCGGTTTTCTGAGGTGCGCAGTCATGATCACTACCAACCGCATTGCGAGGTCCGGAATCCGGCTCGACTTTCAAAACTATATGTCGCGGGTTATCCATCAACATCGAAATCGACCCTGCCATGCGAACAATCGCTACATGCCGCAATTCATGCAGTCTTCCTGTGTCCTGCACTGTGGTGCCTAGTGTGTCTGTGACGATCTTTCCGCCGCAGAATTCCGATCGAATCGTTTGTTCGATATCAGTGACCAATACGGCCGAGCGACCACCAATCATCCAGCGGTCTCATTTCAGATTGCCGATTGTGCTGCCGAGCTAAACAGATGCAGCATGCACTGATTGCACGCTGAACCACGGGTTGCTAATGCCGAGAGAACTAAAACTTGCGACTCTGCTGCTCCTTGGATTCTATTGCGTTTCGTACGCGCAGTGGGACCACGCTACCACTGTGCGCGCGAACAGATCGCTGCAGCAAAGCCATCCACGACAACCAATCAACGGACCAACAAATTCAGACCGTCCTATTTACCGAATCGCGCGAGTTGACCACGAATCTGGCGCGTCCGACGAGTTTAAATCATCGCATCCGTCGAATAGGCTCTTCCCAGCACCGCCACTCGCCAGCACATTCTCATTGTCGGCAACTGAGCTGGACTCTTCGACGATTCCACACGTTCTTCCAGTGCGCAGACTTACACAGCCACAGGCTCGCGAAGCTGCAAGCATCGCAGTATTGGCACAATCGCCAACGGAAACGCAGTCGACAAGAACCTGGCAACCGACAGGCGTTTTCACACGCGAGGACGTCCTGCCGCCAGTGTTCGTTCAGGACGACTCTCCAGCAGTGTGCACATCGGATAGTCAGTGTGAGTCAAGCTGCTGCAAGGCAAACTGCGACACTCGAATCCAGGTACCGCTGATTTTTGGCTGCCGAGCAAACCAGTTCTCCGACGGTCACTGCGCATTGAGCGAGTACCTGACTCGCGCGAGCGTGTGCGATTCACCGATTTGGGATGGCGAGTCTCCTACAGAAGCAACGGTCACGTTTGACGCATGGTGGGACGATCCGCTGCGTCGCCCCGTCGACTTGGCACCTCAGCCAAGACCTCTTTCGATCGATCAACTCGTTCGCAGCGCGCTCATCAATTCGCCTCATGTGCAAGTTGCCGCGACGACGCCTCACATCAAACGCACGTTGATGCTCGAAGAACAAGCCGCGTTTGACTGGCGAGCGTTCGCGGAAACTCAGTACGACAACCTCAACGATCCAATCGGAAACACGCTAACCACCGGCAATAATGACGATCGGTTCGTGCAGAGCGAATGGTACGGTCGCGGTGGAATCAAACGACGAAACCGAGCCGGCGGCGAGTTCGATATTTCTCAACGCTTCGGAACGCTAGACAACAATTCCCGTTTTCTGCTGCCGCCGAATCAAGGCAACACGCGGCTTGAACTCAACTACACTCAGCCACTGTTGAACGGTGCCGGCCGCTGCGTGAACGAAAGTCTGATTCTGCTGGCGAGCATCGATTTCAACGCGTCGACCGACGAAATGTTGGATCGAGTTCAGGCTCACTTGCTGCTTGTAACGGAGGCCTACTGGGAACTCCATCGATCTCGCGCTAATTACTTGCAGCGTCGAAAACTGCTCGAAAGCGCGCAGGACATCTTAGACAACTTGCAAGGTCGCATCGAAGTGGACGCGTTGCCACGCCAGGTTTTGCGAGCGAAATCGGCTGTCGCGAACAGGCAGTCTGAAATATCCAGAGCAAAGACTTCGATTCGAAATGCCGAATCGCAATTGCGCCTGCTGGTGAATGATCCCGGCATGCTGAATTCGTCGTGCATCGAGTTCATCCCTACCGACGTACCTTTTTCCAATCCGATCAATACGACGTACGGCGACGCGATTTCTACGGCGCTCGCACATCGCCCGGACATCTCGAAGGCGATTCGCGATTTGCGGTCGACTACGGTTCGCCTTGGAGTTGCGAAACAAGACTTATTGCCTCAGTTGGATTTACTCGTCAGCACCTATGTCGCTGGGCTGAGCGGAAATAATGATGTCTTCGCGTCGTACGCCGATCAGTTTTCGGACGGTCGCCCCGGGTACACGGTTGGGCTGCAGTTCGAAGTACCGATCGGCAATCGAGCGGCTCAAGCTCGACGCCAGCGTCGACAGTGGGAATACACGAAAGCCATCGGCGAATTCCGCACGGTCGCCGAAACTGCGATGACCGAAGTGGAACTGGCCGTCCGCGAAGTGACAACGACCTACCAAGAAATGGCTGCCCGCCACGAAGCGATGCAAGCGAGCGCCAACGAAACGTCGTACCTTGTCGACCGCTGGAAAACGTTGCCCAACATCGACGATTCAGCCACACTGCTGCTCGAAGACTTGCTGGATTCACAAGAACGCTTGGCTGACGAGGAAGCTTCGTTTGTGACAGCACAGGTCAACTATGCTGTCGCTCTTGTGAAGTTGCGTCAAGCAATGGGAACTATTCTGCTAGTGGAGAAACGAGGTCCTCGGCAGTAAACGGCGAGCTAACGGGCATTTTCTCGCAATGCGAACGATCGCTACTAGAACCAGTTTCAAAACCGGATTCGCCCTCATCCCATCCTTCTCCCGCAAGCAGAAGCAGGGGCAATTCGTGCCGCTATACGGCCTGATTTCAGGTTTTGAAACGGGCACTACACAGTTTCTGAAGTGTTGACAGCCCAGGGACTGGCTGCAGTGGAACAAGGCTATACGCTAAGCAACGAATTGGCTGAATTTGAAGCTCCGACTCAGGTCCCAATTCTCCGGATGTCCAGCTTTCAAAAAAAGCAATGCTTTGCGCCGGTTTGCTTGAACGGTTCATATCCCGAAGAAGTTGGCATCGCGCAGCTCTTCTCTGATCTGCGATCCTTAATAAATCAATTCCTGCATGAACTAGCTCAGCGAATTGCGCCCTTTGTTGACATTTACGATAGGTGCGTCAAAGAAGCTAAACAGTAATGGACCTAATACAAGGGCGGTTCCACAGCCAAGGCTGTTGACGACCAGCGTTTCCCGGCGGACGATAGGTAATCTCGCTCAAACTCCGTTCGGTAGTGGGCCGATTTGAGATCATTTCTTGGGAATGTGAATATGAAACGCTGTGCTACTTTATTGGTTTTGTTGTCCTTTGTTTGTTCGGTTTCGGAGCTAAGTGCAACCGTCACCACTCGACACTACAACTTTGAGGAAGGGGCCGCCGGTGCTGAAGCAACGGAGCTCATCGACATAACCGACGAGCCGCTTCATGAAAATGGGGACGATTTTTTTGGCTGGGGAAGTCACATTTGGATAGAAGTCTCAGGCGTTGAAGCACGACCGCTGCCTGCTGGAGGCCTTGATGAAGTCGTGGAGGATGCAGCACTTGTTGCCCCATCACTTGAATTGACGGATGGCCAAGGGCTGTACGCCGATGTTTCCGATGGCTCCGCATTTGACAGCCCTGCAATTGGGAGCAAATTGGCAATACAATTCGACGGTAAGACGCGCTACGATGACTTTCTCACCGCATCGGGGTCTCGAGGCGTCTACCTGGACCCAGCAGCTCTTGAGGCGGGTGACGAGGTAACTGCCAACGTCAATGTCTCTGAGAGTTTCAACTTGATGACACAGGCCTGGGTCTATCCCTTAGAAAACAACGGTGAGAAACAAACTGTTTGGCAGGTTGGACGCGAGCAGGGATCTGTAAACATCACGGAAGATGGTTTTTGGCAGTTTGAAGACTTAGGTTCAGTTGGCGTCCTAAATTGCAAGGATGACGGCCTGGAGGTCCCTTACTCGTGTGAAGAAGGGGACTTGGAATTTCCCGTCGCGTTTAACGAATGGACCCATCTGGGAATCTACCGAGGCGGAAATGGGGCCGAAGTTTATCTAAACGGTGAACTTGTCGCCGGTAATATTAACCCGAGTCCCGCGAACTTTTTTGGAAGCTTTGCCAATCTAATTACGATTGGTGGCCGTGACGACGGAACGAACGGGTTCATCGGGCTGATCGATGACTTCAAGGTTCAAGGCGAAGTGTCGCTTGGAGCCCATGACATGGACATCAACTTGCTCCCGTCTCTTGTTGGCGACTTCAATCTAAACGGCGAACTTGATGGCGGAGATATCGATCTGCTCAGCAAAGAAGTTGCTTCCGCAAACCCCAATCTGTCGTTCGACTTGAACAGTGACGGCGCTGTAAACGCGACGGACCGAAGCGTCTGGGTGAAGGAGCTGAAGATGACGTGGGTCGGCGACGCTAACCTGGATGGCGAATTCAATAGTACCGACTTCGTCGCGGTCTTCAGTGCGGCTAAGTACGAGGACGGAATTGCCGGCAATGCAACCTGGGCCGAAGGAGACTGGAACGGCGACATGGATTTTGACAGTGGCGATTTTGTGGCTGCTTTTACAGACGGCGGATACGAAAAAGGAGCGTTGCCACCGCAAGCTGCCGCGGTGCCGGAACCGACTACCTTTGTCTCGCTTGCCGGTGCTTGTTTGATGCTGTGGTTCGCTCGACGACGTTGATCGCGACCCGTATGGGCTCATGATGGCAGTTGGCAAGTAAAAACCTCGCCTACGTCGCGTTAACTGATTGACGTAGGCGCTGACAGCACGTTTGCTACGCGACGCTCGATTGTGCGGCGTCTTCATCCTTGGGGAGCGAATCGGCCATTTCGTGCAGCCGATTCTTTCGCTCGGCCATGGCCGCTGTCGCCGGCAGCCCCATCGTGCTGAGAATCTTTTCCCACCGGTATACCCAATCGTGAGTCAGCAGGCTGTGGCGAAGGTTTCGGGCGTGCATCTGGTCCAAGACTGCCGGGTCAGAATTCAACAAGTCCATGATCGGCGAGATGTCTGATGAGTCGTAGGGCATCTCGATCACGGAATCCTGCCACCCGAATTGGTCCTTGAACGCGTCGACGTCCAGCTTTTCACCAACAAGAATCGCGCCCGCCGCGCATCCTTCGAAGTAGCGACTTCCGAGTTCAACTTGCCCGTTGGTTTGTTTAGGTGCATCCGCCTTGGCACGCTGAACAAAAAAGCAACGAGCTCGACCGGTTTGCTTCGCCATCAGCGTACGATGGTCGACGTGGTTCTTGACATTGGGCAGCGATGACGTGTCATAGACGTAGTTGATCTCGTCGCGAAGACTCAGCTCGAAAAGCTCTTTGTGCGTGTTAGGAGCTTTTCGCCCCATTGAAAGCACATCGATCGGTCGGGCTTGTCCAACCTGGCATGAACTGAATCGAAAGCAATCAATTCCACCCGGAGTGTAGAACGCGTTGAAGCCTTCGCGCTGTAGATAGTCGACGGTTTCCTGGAACGTGATGAACAGATAATCGAAACCCTCCAGCCACCGCAGCTGCCGAGGGAATTTCTTTGCGTTTGCAAGCCAGATTTCGTCAACCCAACAAGCTGTCTGCGCAAAACTTTTCCGCCAGTGCGGCCGCTGAGTAACAAAACGAGCGTCCGACGGGTTCTGGCAAAACATGAAAAACAAGTCATGTTCCGCCGGATCTGCTAGCGGCTCCGGAATCGGCAGAGGAGTCAGTTTGTACCTTTTTTTTGTTAGTTTCTGAAAACACGACTTTGCTAGCCGGTCGACGATAGAAGACGATCCTGCCATTGGCTGAGGCGCATAGATTCGCGCATCGTGCATAGATGCGATGGCGTCTTCCAGTTCGTAACCCAAACAGCGACAAACATGCGGGTCAACATTCCGCAGTGAATAAACGGCTGTAGGTTTGCCGGTTCGATTTTGGTTTGGGCTATTAATCATATAGTTTGCGTAGAATTCCGTTGCTATGGTGTAGTGCTGCCCGGTGCTATCGTTCAGTACTGATTTAGCATAACAAGAATGATTTGGAATGAAATGCGATTTCCCCCCATCTGGAGAATCAGTTCACATTGGTTGGCGTCACGCAACAATGCTGGAAGCATTTAAGTCGAGCCCGGATGAGTTCCAACCTGCACGGCGGACTAGCCAGTTCGTTGAATCGTGGCCCGGCGAACTGGATGGAAGTTGGGCTGGGAAAGCCATCGTGCGAGCAGGCGGGTAGATGCTCATCCACTGGACGCTGAACAAGCCCACCTTAAACGAGCCAACGAACTAGTGCATCAAATTCTAAGCTTACTTTTTGACCTATGGAGTGTGACGCGTGAGCTTGCGCCGTGGCTGTTGCTTGGTGCGGCTCTGTCGGGAGCTGTTGCGTACAGGGTTCCGGAACATTTTGTCCGCCGCTATTTGGCAGGACGAGCAGGCGTGATCCGCGCCGTAATCGTAGGTATTCCTTTGCCGCTGTGCTCATGTGGCGTTGTTCCCGCCGGAATTGGATTGCGAAAAAATGGAGCCAGCAACGGAGCTGCCATCGGATTCTTGATCGCCACTCCTCAAACTGGAGTCGATTCGATTGTGGCGAGCGGCGGAATGCTCGGCTGGCCGTTCGCGTTTTTTAAAGTCATTGCAGCACTCGTGACCGGAGTCGTCGGTGGTTACTTCGCAGATCTTGTCGCTGGTGCAGAGCTCGAAACACCACAGCATGCGGAAGCAGCGAGGCGTCGGATAACACTCGCGCAAGCGGCCCACCACAGCATCGAGATCATCCGGTCGATTTGGAAATGGCTTGCCGTCGGGATCCTTGTTTCGGTTTTGATCGAACGAGTCATGACGGGGTTCATTGTAGACGTCGCCGATGTCGGCATCGTTGCGTCAACTGGGCTTGCACTTGTGATCAGTTTGCCGCTGTATGTTTGCGCAACCGCGTCTGTCCCGATTGCGGCGCAATTAATCGCCAGCGGCATGCCGGCTGGCGCGGCGCTCGTTTTCTTAATGGCTGGTCCTGCAACCAACGCGGCGACCATCGGAGCAATTCGATCGCAATTTGGATGGAAATTGGTCGGAGTCTATCTTGCCACGATTATTCTGGGCAGCATTGCGTTCGCGGTTCTTTTCGACACTTTCTTTACTTCGACTTTCCAACGTGTTGCTCACGATCATGGTCATAGCCTCTGGTGGAACTACGTTGCGAAGTTCTGCGGATTCGTTCTGCTTAGCATGATCGCTTATTTCGCATGGGGCGATGTTCGTCGTATGGTACGTGGCCAGCAAGTGAATTTCGACAGCGGGTTCCGTATACATGTCGATGGCATGACATGTCAGGGCTGCGCCGCAACGCTCACGCAGAAACTTGAGGCCGTTCCCGGTGTTACGGCTGCGCACGTGACACTTTCTCCGGATCAGGCTACCGTTAACGGGACCGCGTCAGAGCAATCACTGCGTGGTGCAATCGAAAGCGCAGGGTTTTCCGTGCGAGAAGTGGCAACTCTTTCCGCGGAACATGAAGCTTGAAGCACTTTTATAACGACCATTGAAACGACTGAGCTAGCGTTTATACTCGTCCACTCGATTTAATACTCCTAGATTCAAAGCGACGCCCATGTTCGCAACGCAGCTATCGGTTTTCATCCTGACGTACCTGGTGCTGGCTCTTGGCCTTTCCATATTTACGTGGTTGCGGTTGAAAACCAAACTTGCTTTCTCGTGCGCGGTGTTCGCAGGAACGTTGCTGTTGGTCGTCGCCATCAGTTTTCAGCGATGGAGTTCGCCCGTGGTCTTGTCCGACAAATTGCTGACGCTGTTTGTTGACCGAATGTGGCTGACGATCCTGGCGGCGTTGTGTGCTGCGTCAACCGTCCTGCCATGGGCAGCTCTGCTTTGGCAAGACGTGGCCGGTCAAAAACGATTGACAGTCGTGCTCACGATAGTCATTCTGTTTGGCAGCTTATCAGGAACAGCGATCGGGTTCGCTATGTTCCTATATGAAGAAACAAACGACATTCAGCTCCCTTTTGTGGCGCTGCACGCGGACGACTACGTTGTCGAAGAAATCGCGACGTTTGATGTTTCTCCGATTCGTGTGGCGGTCGACGCAGAACGGGAACTCGCATTCGTGTCATACTACACGGAAGACCATCAAGGCTTGTATGAAGGCGGCGTCCAGCAGGTATCGACCAAGCTGATTGACGGCAAACCAAACCGTCCGAGCCTAGCGGTCTCGTCGCCCTTACTATTCCGTCCGTTTGGCCTGGCTCTCCGGAATGGTGACCTCTATGTAGCGCGGTGCGGCATTCATGCCGATGTGCTCAACGGCAAGATCACTCACCCGAACTTAGGGCGAGTCACTCGGTTGAGTGACCTGGACAACAATGGAACGTACGAGTACTTCCACGACGTGATCTCTGATTTGCCGGGAGGCCGTAGTCCGGATGCTCAGCACCAAAACAATGAGCTAATCTTTGACGATGAGGGAAATCTCTTCATCGCGATTGGTACAAACGACGACCGATCGCTCGACGATGATCCTCGAGGCGGCACAATCCTGAAGGCTTCGCCAGACTTTTCCGAGGTCGAGGTATTCGCTCGCGGTTTGCGAAATCCGTTCGGCATCGCTGTCGCTCGAGACGACCAAGGAGACATCGTTTTTATCAACGACAATGACGTGCGGTCCAACCGAGGCGACGAGTTGAATGTTGCTCGCAAGGGCGATCACTTCGGACATCCGTTTGTTGTTGGCCTCGACAAGCAGGGCAAAGACAACGGCTTCAAGGATCCGATCTGGATGAGCAGGCCGAACAGCAATCTTAACGGACTTGCGTACCTAGGCGAGCAATTTGGCGACTTGGCCGGAAAGCTGCTGGCAGTCGATCAGCCAGCCCACTGTGTATATCTGGTTCAGCCGCATTTGGCAAACGTGGAATCAGCGAAGTCTCCGGACGTGCCGCCGGACAAACGATTTGTTCGCGTGTTCTTGAATGTTCCTACACCTGTGGACGTGGTTGCCACGAGCACCGGAGAGATTTACGTTTTGACTCGCTATTACAATCGTTTGTATCGAGTTCGTCCCAAGGCCAAATCGTAAACCGTAGATCAACGACAGAAGGCACCTCAACGTGGGAAAACTCGTCACGCATATTGTGCTCGCGATCCTCATCCCGTCGGCAATCTTGCTGGCGATTGATGGTGTCACGCACCGAAGACTGGGAAACATCCGCCTCGCCAATGTGGATGCGTCTGCAGGTAAACGAATCTTCGGAAAGAATTGTCTGCGTTGCCACAATCTAGAAACAAATCCCTATCAGAAGATGGGGCCGAATCTTTTGTCTGTTCGGTCTCGACAGCACGTTGTTAACGGGCAAACGCTTTCGATTCCCGAGTACGTGCTGCAATCGATCATAGACCCAGATGCCTACCAAGTTTCAGGCTTCGGTGTCATGCCTAAGAACGTTGTGAGTCATTTGTCCAATTCTGACATTCGTGATCTGGTCGCCTACGTTGCGGGGCCATCACACGACCAGGCCGTTGCCAAGCTTGAGATTCCGCCGCAAGCGCCTGCTCCGGAACAAGTCGACATTACTCTTGCAGAAGCAGAGCTCGGTGAAGCGGTCCTGCGTGGAAAAGGGAAGTGCCTTACTTGCCATTCGTACTATCAAGCTCCCGAATACCACAGCCTCGCGCCCAATCTGCTTACGGGTGCCTACAAGGATATTGAGGCAGTGAAGAAACACATCATGGACCCATCGGCAAAAGTCGCCGACGAGTACAAACTCACGACAGTTGTAACTGCTGACGGGCTCGTCTTCACGGGACGCCGCGTCGGCGATACAAAGCGTACCGACGAATTGCGTCTGCTAGTGGCCAATGCCGACGGAAACTACGACATCGTGACGTTGGCAATGGACGACATCGAAACGGACGATGATGGCAAGCCAATTCTTGAAGTGCGTGACGGTTCTCCGATGCCCGCCGACTTCACCAAACTGCTAACTCCCCAGGAAATCGACGCGGTCGCGAAACTGATCTCCTCGTTGAACGAGTAGCACGACTGTGCGATAATCTGGTTCTCAAGCCGCGTGCCTTCCACGTGATGCGCATGTGAACGTGCATGCGTCAGCCAATTGCCGAACTGTACAGCGAGTTGCTAAAGCATGATCAGACAAATTCCTTGCTTGATTCTGGTGATTTCCA
>JAGQPC010000828.1 GCA_020426925.1 Planctomycetales bacterium
CTCTTAGCATTGGCGGCAGTTAGCTCGCTGTCGGTTTTTCACGTCGAGCCAACTAAAAACGCACTCACTCGCCACTGGGAAGAGATCGCTGCCAGTGAAAGATGAGGCTACTTGTTCAGTCAAATCGGTGCTTTTTTGCAGAGGTGAATCCATGAAAACAAGGAATTCGTTGCGCGTTGAATCACTCGAGTCGAGAGCAATGTTGACGACGTTGTTTGTCGAGTCCGGAGCAGTTGGTGGAGATGGTTCAGCCAATGCTCCTTTTGGCAGCATTCAAGAAGCGGTTGATGCCGCAGCGGCCAACCCAGGTGACGACACCGTCATGATCGGTGCCGGTGTGTATGAAGAAAACGTCGAAATCGAGGAAAGCGACGCTCTGACGCTAAAAGGTCAAGGGAACGTTGTCATCAGACATCCTGAAATTGATGTTGACGGTGGCGACGAACCCGACGACATCATTGACGCTGAAGGTGATGTGACTTTCCAAAATCTAAACCTTGAAGGCCTCCTCATCGGCGACGATTTGGGAGGACGAGGAATTGATGCAAAGGACGGCTCTTTCACTCTGATCAATGTCAGCGTGACTGGAACAGACGGCGACGCGGTTCGTTTTCGTGACTTCGGGTCGCTCGATATCCGAAATAGCACGTTCAGTTCGCTCGATGCAGATGGCATGGACATCGAAGACGGAGGTTCCGTTCGCATTTCTAATACCGATGCCAGCGACAACGACGATGAAGGATTGGAAGTCGATCGCGTTGATTTGATCGAAGTCGTCGGTGGCAGTTTCCTGGGCAACGGCGATGATGGCATCGACATCGACAGTGCGAGTGTGGTACGCGTCGTAAACGTCGTGTCAGAAGGTAACGGCGGGAATGGTTTTCAAGCTGAGGCAGAAACCATCGACATGGACGTTACGTTGATCGGCAGTCGCTTAAACGACAACGACGAAAACGGCGTGCAAGTTGTTGAAGACGGTGCATCGGTTGTTCAACTTACGCTGATTGGAAACTTGTCGACCAATAACGTCGAGGCCGCCTTCGACATCGACATTTCCGGATCGACAAAATCGAAAGGCAACAAAGCGAGCGGAAATGGTGACGACTCGATTCCGTAACGGGAATTGACAGTCGGCACGTCATGGGTATGCGTCTGCCTACGCATTCTTAATGCCAACGTTAGTGTAATTCAACCTGCGCCGGTTCGTGGTGCGGCGCAACCGCCGGCTGATTACGCATCCCGACACCATCGCTATGAGCAGAAAGCAGGACGGCTCGGGTACTAGTTTGCTCGCCGATTCGTAGCGTTGCACTTGAAACGCGACGACCAGGTCAGCACTAGTAAACTCCAGGTCACCGGTCCAGTCACCGTCGAACCAGGTCGAATTCGCTGGGACGTCGTCCTCGTATTCGCCCGCGTGAAACACCTGGACGAAATCGCCAGAGTTGAACACACCATCTAGGTTAGCGTCGCCGGGCGTTGCTTCCGCGATGTGACGAGCCCACGAACTGGCGTCGCGAAGATCGACTTGACCGTTGGCGTCCAGGTCATATCGCAAGTCTGCGCTCGAACCGACAGCAGCGACGATTGCGAATTGCAAGTCTTCGGCAGACAGCTGACCATCGCGGTTGAAGTCTCCAACAAGTTCGATCTTCTCTGAATCCAATTTGGCGACGATCAACCCTTTCACCATATCGCTCATGATAATCATGCCGCTATCGAAGTAAGGGTAAACGCTCCACAATCCGCTGATGTACGGCGAGTCAATTTGCGGTTGAGTATCGAGCCACGCGACTTCTTTCAACTGTCCGTTTTCGACGTTCGAAATATCAAGAATCCTCAACCCGCCTAAATAGTTTGCTTCGTACGCAAGATTACCTTTAATGTAAAGATTGTGATCGGTGAACTTCGATTGGGCTTCGTAGTACCCAACGTATTTTGGTGCGTCGAGATCTTCGATATTCCAAATATGAGTCCGAGCGTTCTGGTCAAGCTGCAACTCGTCGAGTTCGTCGTCCATCAGAGCATACCGCTGATCGTCGGTGACCCAACCTTGATGAGCGTAACGCCGCCCTTCGTATTCCGTGCGACTCAGCACAACCGGCGTGGCCGGATCTGATGCGTCGACGATAGAAAGACTGTCGACGGTGTAGCCGAGCACTATCTCTCGCCCGACATGTTCCGCGTCAGGGCCTCGGTAGGTGATTGCTTGGGCGTCGTGCGTATAGCCCAATTCGCTGACGCCACCAAGCGGCTTTGGCGCGAGCGGATTAGAAAGATCCAGGAAGTGCATGCCGCCGTGGTAGGTGTCAGTTCCAACGGCCAACGCAAATCCCGATTCCGGATTGATCACGATGTTGTGAGCTTTTCCAAATTCTTCGTAGACGAAATCGGGCATCCAGAAATCGTCTAGCGGAAGAGTGCGATCTCGCAGCCGCGTTAGATCGAACACCTGCATTCCGTGACTGGCAACATCCGCCACGACGTAGGCGTAATTCCCGAATGTCTTTACGTCTCGGTACAAACGATTGAGTGACTGCGTTGGCATGACGCCCAAGTACAGCGGGGCATTCGCATTTGTCACGTCGACAAACGCCATCGCGTCACTTCGCCCGAATAGAGCGTACTCGTGGTTCGTTTCTGGATCGGTCCAGCCCCACAGGTCCGATCCGTTGGCCTTGCCGTTGTTGTTGCGATCAGAAATTGGATCCGCGCCACCCAGCTCAGACATCGGCAGGTGAGCCGTTACGATCACGTTCTCGCCCGTAAACCCGAAATCGTCTGTGACCAACGGAGCGATCCCAGCCGGAATCTCATCGTAGCCATCTTTGCCTGCGTCATGGCCATTGGCTCGGCAGGTCACACTAGCCAACAAAACGGCGAGCAGGATTCCTAGTCGAGAATTCATGTTGTAGAGTCCGAGCCATTCACGTTGCCTATTGCTCGGTTAGTCTACACGACGATTCCACGACTTGCGAGAAACAAGCGTTTGAACCACTGTACCCAGCGAGGTGCGTTTGCAGCGAAGTTAAACAACTTAACGCTTCACAGCTTCATTGATTTGGCAGCCCGGCCTCTCCGCAAAAAGCCGGTCAATACCAAACCGACAATCGCTATTCCGTACGATGGTTCCGGAACAAATACCAAATTATCGATCGCTCCAGAACCGCGAAGCTCGACTGAAAATCGAGTTGCGTTTGCTGCGTCGAAACCGGCGTCTTCCGACGCGGTTGCAAGCGCACCCGTTTCGCCAGGTTGATCCGCTAACGTGGTCAGGTCGAGCGTTGAATAGCCGTTTGGCATGTCGCGTAGGTTGGCGGTGAATCCAGCCGGCACGTCGTACGACCGAGTCCGCCCTTCCGTATCGATCAGAATTGCCGTTGCACTTTGCGAATCGACATCAACGAGGTCAATTGCAAGTACCCGCGTTGGGCTTTTGAAGTCAAAATGGACGATTCCGCCGGCAGCACTATCTTCGGGCACGTCGTAGATTCCGGCGACAGTTTGCGTGTCAGACCGATAAACCGCTTGAAAAATCAATGCGTTTCCAAGGTTAACCAAAACGTCGTCCGTTTGCAAAGCAACGGCGTTTGCTGCGTTAGGCCCGCTCGGGTCGGTGTCGAAGATCGCCAGAGGAACGTTCGAAGACACGTCAACCAGATTGCCGAATTCGCCCGGGGTGGCGATTTGTTGGCCATTCACAAGCGATGTTCCGTAATCGTCCGTCTCAAAGTCAACGACGATCGACGCAATAGCAGAATTGAAAGTCAGCAAAAGGAAGGCCAGACACTTGATCGTTTTTCTCATGAGCACTCTCCGTAGTAAATGGCCAATTGCCCTGAATCAGGGCTGAAATCCAGTGGGCGGGCACGTCTGCTTATGTAACGCGCCTCTGTTAACGATCTTAGCGATGCTGTCAGATTCGTCAAACATCGAGGAGCCATTCAAATGCGTATGACAGGCGCCGTCGACGCAGGAAAACGCATGCGCCAAGCGGATTCTGGGAATTGATCTGCGTGGCAACAGAAATGACCTTTCGATATACTTTTGAATTCCGTTCAAACTGCACTTACGGATTGTCAAAAGCCGAATGGCCTCGGTGGAAAAAAGTTCGTCGCCGGTCGGGGTTTTACACCACCTGCCAAGTGCGTTAAACGCTGATCAAGAGTTCGCCGAAGTCGTTGAGGAGATTAGAAAAGGGGCGAACGCAACGCTGGAAGGCGTGTGGGGATCGGCGTTTTCGCTGGTCGCTGCTGCGCTGACCGCTCATACTGAAGGCCCGCTTGTCGTAGTCCTGTCTCACCAAAACGACGTCGATGATTTCTGTGACGACTTGTCACTCTTCACTGGCGAGCACACCGCTGCGTTCCCTGCGCTGGACACAACTGCGGACGACAAACGAGTGTTGCTCGACGAAAACTTCGGCGAGCGACTGCGAACGTTGAAGCTGTTTCGTCGCAAAAAGCTCCCTTCGATTATCGTGACTTGCATTCAAGCGTTGATGCAGCCGTGTCCAAATCGTCACTCGGTCGATGCGAACAGCCGAATTCTTCGAGCGTCGGAAGAGCTCGACATCGAGGCGTTGGGGAAATGGCTGGCTTCACATCGTTACCAATCGACAAGTGCGGTCGAGCTTCCTGGAGAGTTCTCGATTCGGGGCGGAATTCTGGATGTGTTCGCGAACGACTGGGTGAATCCTGTTCGCGTCGAGTTGTTCGACACAGAAATCGACTCGATCCGTGAATTCGACGTGGGGACTCAGCGATCACTTCAAACGCTGGCAGAGATCGAGATCACCGTCTCGGGAAGTGGAGTAGAAGCGAACGACCACTTCGCGACACACTTGGCGCCAGGATCGGCGATCCTGTTGGTTGAGCCGACGCAGATTTGCAGTGAGGCAAAACACTTCCTCGAATTATCACAGGGCGTCGTCGACGAAGAGCATCCGCGTAATGCGCCAGTTATTCATTCGTGGCAGTCAGTTTTGGAAACATTGAAGCCATTTGGTCAAATTGCCGCCGCCGGAATTGCCGCAGACGACGGCGGAGTACTTGGGCGATTGAGCATCGAATCGGTGGAGCGTTTCAGCGGCGAAATCGGAAAGGTTCGAAAGGAACTAGAGCAGGTAAGCTCCGGCGCGGAAGTCTTCATCGTCGCCGAGACGGGCGCCGAAATTAAACGACTCGCCGAAATCTTCGACCACACTGAAATCGCGGCATCGGAGCGATTGCGATATGTCGAGGGACGCCTCAAGTCCGGATTTCGATTGGCCTCGCCCGCGACGTTAGTCGTCAGCGGCAACGAGATGTTTCATCGCGCGCCGCTCAAGCGGACTCCGCGGCGGCACATGGGCAAATCGATCGATTCGTTTCTTGATCTCCGCGAAGGCGACTTGGTCGTGCATTTAGCGCATGGGATCGGGCGATATCGCGGGCTCCGACTGATCAACAAGGAAGATCAAATCGAAGAGCATCTGGAACTCGAATTTCACGGCGGCACCAAAATCTTCGTTCCAGCGGCGAGAATTGAGCTGGTTCAGAAGTA
>JAGQPC010000829.1 GCA_020426925.1 Planctomycetales bacterium
GGGGACGGAAACGACTACCTCGATGGTGGTCACCACGACTTCACCCACGGTGGCCTTGGAGAGCGAGATAGTGTTCGGGATCACGTGGACGGTGGAAGCGGATACGATACGGCGGTTGATTATCGCATAGCATGGTCATTCATTTCCGAAGACTCGCTTTTCGATATCGAGAACAAGAAGCTGAAGTGGAGCTGGTAACACCGCCGTTGAACACCGATACGTTCAGTCAGCCGGCACTCGTCTGCCTCAGGTTCGCGGCGAGTGACTACCGCAGTTGAATTCGCCTGAACGCCCGCATTGCACGTTTTTGGGCGGTGGTACTTTTCCAACGAATTGCAAACGCCAGGGCCAGCTTCAGCTGGGTAGTGGAGGGTAGGATTCGACTGCGCAAAGTTGTGCGAACTGACAGTAACGCTCGTAGCTGGCGTTGCGAGTAATCCCTCCCTGGCAAGTTTGCTATTGACCGCACATTTAGCTAGAGTGGTCAGCCACTAACACTCTTTCTTAATGAACCAGTCGGAAAGCAATGATAGGAGTGATGGATGCATCGGCGCGTACGTAGATTTAATGGAGCCGCTGAGCCCCTGGAAGCACGTCACGTCTTGACTGCCGAATTGCTGGTCACTGAACTTGCTGCCAACGGTCAAGCCGCACTGATCGACGAAGACGGCGATCGATCCGATTGGATTGAGTTGTACAACAACGGAGATGAACCGGCAGACTTGACCGGTTGGTACTTGACGGACGATTCGGCCAATCTGTCTCGCTGGCAATTCCCGAATGTTCGCCTACGTCCACAAGAGTATCTGCTGGTTTACGCGTCGGGTAAGGACCGCTCGGACCCGGATGAGCCGTTACACACGAATTTTCGGCTAACGGATCAGGGCGAGTATTTCGCATTAGTCCAACCCGATGGCAAGACAGTGGAGTTCGACTATGGTGCGATGTTTGCTGCTCAACCTCTTGGGGCCACCTACGGTATTCGGCAGTCGGAGCAAGCGACAACGCTATTGCCGTTTGGAGCCGAGAGCCGGTACTCGGTCGCCGACCCAGACGGTCGTTCGTCTCGTTCACGGAGCTGGACAAAGAATGACTTCGACGACTCGACTTGGCACAGAGGGCCCGGTGCCCTTGGTTTCGACACGACCGATACTATCGACGATCTGATCATGACCGACGTCGAATCGCTAATGCTCGATCGAAATGCGTCGATATACGTTCGTCAGACGTTTGAATTCGATCCGGGCGCCGATGCCACACGTGTAGCGCTGCGTATCGACTTGCTTTACGACGACGCATATGTCGTGTATCTCAATGGTAAGCAACTTGTACAGGCCAATATTTCCGACCAGCGGCCGTCGAATCAGGCGACTGCCACTGCCGAACGTGCCGAGAGCGATGCGCCGCGCGACATCGAGTCGCACTATTTCCTGTTGTCCGATCTCGACATGCTCGACGGCGAAAATGTACTTGCCGTGCACGGGCTGAACATCGATCCATCAGACGCAGATTTCCTGATCAGCGCCGAGATTGCGATCATCTCGCCCGGTGAACTTGACGTGACACAAGGAAATGCACTATTTGCCCAGCCAACACCCGGGCGACCCAACGGTGGGGAAACCGTTGTGGGAAAGCTTCCCGAAGTATCGATCAGCTTGCCACACGGATTTTACGAAACGAAACAACAGGTCACGTTGTCGTCCGATTCCGTTGGAGCATCGCTCGTTTACACGACGGACGGCAGTACGCCCGACTTCAGCAACGGGACGGTGGTCGAGTCCGCAGATCGTGCGCCTTCTGTGACACTCGCTATCGATTCGGTCACCGTGCTGAGGGTGGCTGCCTTCCTAGAGGGCTGGTTGCCGTCGAATGTTGAAACGGCAACCTATCTGTTTCCAATGGAGGTGATCCGTCAATCGTCCGATGGCTCGCCGCCACCAGGCTGGCCAACAGGCCCCGTTAATGATCAGCAGTTGGTATATGGCATGGACCCGGACATAGTTGACAGCGACGAGTACGGGCCCTTGATGCTGCAGTCGCTCACTCAGATTCCGTCCATTTCTTTGGTGACTGATCGAGATCATCTGTTCGATTCAGCGACTGGCTTTTATGTGAACGGTGTGCTGTCTCGGACGGGAAACAATGAGGCGGATTGGGAACGGCCGGTATCGATGGAGTTGATCCAACCGGATGGCACCGAGGGATTTCAGATCGACGCGGGGGCACGAATGCGCGGCGGGGCCGGGCGTCACGGACAGAATTCAAAACACTCATTCCGCATTTTTTTTCGATCGCTGTATGGCGAATCCCAACTGAATTATCCGTTGTTTGGAGAAGAGGGCGTCGAGTTCTTTGATAAGATCGACTTTCGAGCTCCGTCCGTTCCTTCCTGGAGTTTTTGCTTCGAAGGCCGCAGCAACTATTGTAGAGAACACACGATCTTGCGCGACGTCTTTGGTCGTGACACACAACGAGATATGGGGCAGCCCTATACACGAAGCCGTTACTATAACCTTTACCTGAACGGTCAATACTGGGGCGTTTACCAAAGTCAGGAGCGAGCCGACGCGGCGTACGCGGCATCTTATTTCGGAGGGACTTCCGACGATTACGATGTGATCAAGGTCGAGTCATTCCCGCATGCGACGGCGGTCACTAACGGCACCATCGATGCGTGGCGTTCCCTTTGGCAGGCTGCGGTTGACGGATTTGAAGAGCAAGCCGATTACCTACGAGTCCAAGGGCTGAACCCGGACGGAAGTCGAGATCCTGACTTTCCCGTGTTGCTTGATGTCAACAACTTAATCGACTACATGATCGCAATTTTCTACGACGGAGATCTGGACGGACCGATTACTGATTGGGGCAACAACGACATTACGAATAATTGGTTTGGGATTCGAAATCGGAACGGCGACGATGGCTTCAAGTTCTTCATCCACGACGGCGAATGGGCGCTCCACAATGTTCAAGAAAACCGGCTCGGTCCCTGGCCTGCCGGGCGAACATTCCAGCAAAGCAATCCGCAATGGATTCACCAGCAGTTGATGGCGAACGTCGACTACCGGATCCGCTTTGCCGATCGCGCATATCGACATCTTTCCGACGGTGGTGTGCTCTCTCCTGCGCGCGTGCGCGAGCGATTGGATGCGCGAGTCGCTGAGCTAGAAACGCCCATCATCGCCGAGTCCGCACGTTGGGGCGATACTTGGCGCGACGTCCCGTACACCCAGGCGGACTGGTTAGCGGCCGTCAATCGTATTCGTGAAAACTATTTTCCCCAGCGTGGCGAAATCCTGATCGAACAATTTCGAAATGCTTGGTTAGATGAGGCGAAGACGACTCCAGCACCTCTATATTTGGGCACATTCCCGCCGCACTTCGACCTTCCGGGTGGTCTCGTTCCGCCGGGCACGCAACTGACCATGACGGCGGAGGATCCGATCTATTTTACACTGGACGGGTCTGACCCGCGTGCTTCCGTGGAAACTGTAGATTGGATACCGCTGTTGTCTGTCGATGATGCCGTGCGGTACTTTGTGCCCGCCGACGCGTCGCTGGAGCAAGCGTGGAACCAACCTGACTTTGACGAGTCGGCTTGGGCTGTGGGGACCAATGGAATTGGATTTGGGTCGCGGTACGAAGACATCGTGAAGACGGACGTGGAAGAGCTGATGCTGCAGGTAAACTCCACGATCTATACACGGTTCAGCTTTGACGTCGACCCGCTGCACGCCGACCGGTTACGACTCCAGCTAAACCTCGATGACGGGGCGGTTGCTTACTTGAACGGTATCGAGGTATCACGACATTTCGTTAGCGACGACAGAGTAGACTGGGAGTCTCGTGCCGCGTCGTCCACGCGTAACATCCGTAGATTTGATATCGATCTTTCGTCCTACCTGTCGATCTTGCGGCCGGGGCGCAATGTTTTAGCGATTCAGGGGCTGAACTTTCGATCGACCGATCGCGATTTTCTCCTGTTGCCAGAGCTCCAAATCGGTAATGTGACGGATTCCGGGATACATTCAGAAGCGCGTCGCTATGCTGAGCCGATTACGATCGACGGCAATCGCATTGTTCGCGCGCGTGCTCTTCGTAGTGGATCATGGAGCCCATTGATCGAGGCCGTCTTTGATACACAGGCCGTGCCATTGCGGATTGACGAAATCATGTATCACCCGGCCAATCCGAGCGCCGAAGAATTGGCATTGGGGTATAGCGACGATGACGACTTCGAGTACATCGAGTTCGTTAATATTTCGGACACGCAGGCTTTGGACGTCACCGGATTCCGGATACGCGGCGGTGTGGAATTTGAATTCCCGCCGACACTTCTACCACCGGGCCACCGCACCGTCGTTGTGCGGAGGGCCGACGCGTTTGTACAACGGTACGGAACCGGACCGCGGATTGCCGGCCAGTATATGGATGCCGACGGCGCCAATCGTTTAAGCAACAGTGGAGAGTCGCTTCAAGTCTATGATGCACTAGGATTGCTGGTTCAAGAGCTGACGTATTCTGACGATTGGTTTCCCGATGCTGACGGAGGAGGCAATTCCTTGCAAATCGTTGATGTTCGGCGCATCGGCCTGGATGCCTGGTCGCATGCGGACGCGTGGCGCGCCAGCCTGATCCCGTCGGGTACTCCCGGTACGCCCGATCGATTGCGAGGTGATGCGAACGGCGACGGAGTGTTCAGCTCCACTGATCTTGTGTTGGTCTTTCAACGCAACGAGTTTGAAGATGGTATTCCGTTGAATTCGACGTTCGATGAGGGAGATTGGAATGGAGACGGCGAGTTTGACTCGAGCGATTTGGTGCATGCCTTTCAACAACGACAGTACATAGCAGCGGCGATTCTACGGCCTGCTATTGATTCGGTGTTTGAAGACGATGTCTGGGTTAGAAGAAAGGTGAGCACCGGCGGGCGTATGAATGCTCGGCTCCGTGATTTAGACTCTTTATTGGCGGCCATTCCTAGCGGCCGCTGATCTCAGCTTCGCCAGATTGTCTGCGATATGTGTCGACGTAGGCGAGACGTTGGTGGGTCACGAACGTTCCATTGAAGCGTGGACGAGGTGGACGCGGGCGCGATAGTCGGTATCATGCTAGGGCGAATTACGGGATTGGTGAGAGCGTTGATTTTGAAACGCTTATGGCGAGCATTCAAAATCGCAGCACCTTTCGATTCGTCCGGAACGTCGCGTGTGTGACGCGGCCATCGTGTTTGCAATCGGAAACTCAACGACATGAGTACAACTAGTGCACGAGGCACTTCAGCAGGGCGGTTCGGAACGTTCGGAGGCGTTTTTACTCCTTGCACGCTGACGATTCTGGGCGTGATCATGTTTCTGCGGTTCGGCTATGTGGTCGGGCAGGCTGGCTTGTGGAACGCGCTGATCATTGTGACAGCAGCAAAAGCGATTACTACGTTGACGACGTTGTCTTTGTCGGCGATCGCTACGAACACACGCGTCAGAGGTGGCGGCGCGTACTTTCTGATTAGCCGCAGTTTGGGTGTCGAGTTCGGTGGCGCGATCGGCTTGGTGTTCTTTCTGGCTCAAGCGATCTCTGTCGCGATGTACGTGATTGGATTTTCCGAAGCGGTGATGGCCACCGTGCCGAACGTTAGCCTTTCGGGCGACCAAATCGCATCGATTACCAACGTCATCGTATTTGTGTGCGTGTTTATCGGAGCTGGTTGGACGATCAAAATTCAGTACGCCATTCTGGCAATTCTGGGCACTTCGCTGATTTCATTTTATGTCGGTGCAATCCAGGCTTTCGATTTGGCGACGTTGAATGCCAATATGCAGTCGCACTTCACAAGCGACGAGAACTTCTTTACAGCGTTTGCGTTATTTTTCCCTGCTGTGACCGGCATCATGGCGGGAGCAAACATGTCGGGCGACTTACGGGATCCGGGGCGATCGATTCCGACGGGGACGCTGCTGTCGGTCGCTGCGACCGGTTGCGTCTATCTGACGATGGCGGCGCTGTTGGCAGCGTCTCGTCCCCATGAAACGTTGACTCACGACAACATGGTTGTGAGCGATATCGCTCGTTGGCCGGTGTTGATCGCGGCTGGCGTATTTGCGGCGACATTGTCGTCAGCTCTTGGCAGCATGATGGGAGCACCTCGCATTCTGCAGGCCTTCGCGAGAGACAACGTGTTCGTTTGGCTACGGCCCTTTGCGGCCGGTGACGGAACTGACAACGAGCCTCGTCGAGCCACCGTGTTGACGTTCGTCATTGCTCAGATCTGTATCATGTTGGCCGATCTCAATACGATCGCTCCATTGATCACGATGTTTTTTATGATCACTTACGGGCTTTTGAATTTGGCCACGTTTTACGAAGCGTTGACCAAGAACCCTAGCTACCGGCCTCGTTTCCGATTTTGTCATTGGACGACGTCACTTGTCGGAGCGGCAGGATGTGTCGTCGTGATGTTTTTGATCGATTGGGTGTGGGCGTCAGTTTCGGTGGTCGTCATCGGTTTGCTGCATTGGCAGATTGGGCGCAGCGAAGTGGAAGCTCGTTGGGGCGATCTTCAGAGCGGCCTGCTGTTCGAGCGAGCACGCAAGAACTTGTTGAAGCTTGAAGAAGAACTCTATCATCCCAAGAACTGGAGGCCGATCGTATTGGTGCTAAGCGGGGCTGGCTGGAATCGCCCGCATCTCGCTGTCTACGGCCATTGGTTCACGTCAGGGCAGGGCATTCTGACGCTCGGCCAAGTGATCCAAGGCGAAGTTGAAAACCGTCTGGAGCGACGCAACAGTCAGGAACGGATTCTGCACGCGTTCATTCGGGAGCAAGAGTTAGAGGCATTTCCCGCGGTCGTCATCGCGCCGAATATTTCAGACGGGATCGAGTCACTCGTTCAGTGTCAGGGACTGGGCGCGCTGCGGCCAAACACGTTGCTATTCGGTTGGCCCAATGACCCTGACAAGGCGATTTCGTTTTCGTCGACTTTAAGATCGGTCGCTGGTATGGAACGCAGCATCATCGCGTTGCGTTCCAAGATTAAAGCGGACGATCCCTGGCAGGCTCCACCTGGTACCATCGACGTGTGGTGGCGTGGCCGCAAGAATGGCGAACTGATGTTGTTGTTGGCGCATTTGCTGACGACTAACAATGAATGGCGAAGTCGTCCGATCCGTCTGCTGCGGGTGATCGAGAACGAGGCCGGAAAAGAAGAAGTGCTTAAGCATTTGGTGGGGCTCGCGGAGACTGCTCGCATCAAGGCAAGGGCAGGGGTGATCGTTAGCGATAATCCAATTCGCGGGATTCACGAACACTCGCGCTATGCTTCTCTTGTGTTGCTGGGTTTTGAGGCGCCGGAGGAAGGTGACGAGGAAGCGTTTTACCGTCGCATGGAAAGCTTGGCGGGCGATCTTCCGCGAGTCGTTTTCGTGGATAGCGCCGGACGAATGTCGCTCGAGTCGTAATTGTCACGCGTTGCCACACGGTTGACAAAGAATGGCCTGGTCATTGATCCATCGCAGCGTGTAACAGATCGAGCAAGCGGTCGACCTCTAATCGAGTTTCTTCGTCGAGCTGCCATGTGTTCGGTTTTCTGCGTCGCGGCTTGGAAAAGAGTCCACGCTTGTGCAGGACGTACTTTTCGATGGCCAAAAACCCGTCAAGGCCGGCTTGCAACTGCAATGCGACCAACGCGCATAGAGGAAAGTAGACGCGGTAGGCTGTCTCGTCGTCGCCGGACTGTAATGCTCGCCAGGCTGTGATTACGCCGTCGAGAAATTCCATGCCAGGGATTGTTCCAGCGATGCCTCGGCGATAGCTATCGATCAGTAGATTTCCGCCCGAACCTTCAAAGATCCGAGCAGCGCCATTCGTCGCGTCTCGCAAAGCCGACATTTTAGGCCCGATCGGCGAGGCCTCTGGCTTGAAGAGAATTCGGCCCGCGCCGTAGCGGTCGAGTAGCGTTAGGTAGACCGACTGCGGAATCGCTTGGCCAACGTAGCCAGAAGCATCCTGAACAATCACCGGTAGCGAAATCGAATCCGCGATGGCCGAGAAATAGTCGACGATTTCCTCGTCGGGCAACGCCGATGACAACGGTGGAATCGCCATAACGCCATCGCTGCCTGCCTGTTCGGCAGCGCGAGCAAATTCGACAGCTTGTTTCGTGCTCTCCGCACCGACGCTCGCCACGAAACATGCGTCGCCTCGTTTCATCGCTGCAAGGCGTTGTGTCAGTTCGTGCCGTTCCGTCACCGTCAGACGTAGCAGCTCAGACACCATGCCGGTGCAGTAGCCGTCGGCGCCTTGATCGAGTGCCCAATCTATCTGCCGCTCGAGGCTGGGCCAATCAATTTCGTCGTCGTCCGTAAACGGTGTATGGGCAACAGGGATTACACCTTGAATAAGTTGCGGCATAGTGATTCACTTGCGTAGATTTTTCTACCAATCCCCGACTGAACCGTCTTCGTAATATACGCGTTGCGGCAGCTCTTGCTGAAAAGGATGCTGTTTCACAGCGGCTTCATTGATTTCGATTCCAAGGCCGGGCCGTGTATTGGGTAGTACGAAGCGTCCGTTGGGCTCCACAGTGAACCCTTCTTGCACAACGTCTTGTCGCCAAGGAACGTCGTCGTGCACCGTCTCGCAAATGACATAGCTCGGTTGCGAAAACCCGAATTCCAGAGATGCCGCCGTGCTCACTGGCCCTTGTGGATTGTGTGGAGCGATGGCGAGTCGATAGGCATCCGCGAGAGCCGCAATTCGGCGTCCTTCGGTGAATCCTCCACAATGAGTCAGGTCGAACTGCACGACCTCGCAGCACTGGTTGGCAAACAGATCTCGAAATGCGGCGAGATGCGTTAACCTTTCGCCTGTTGCGATTGGCGTCGAAGTAGCCCGATTGATGGCTGCCAGTCCGTCGATGCTTTCGGGCCAACATGGTTCTTCGAGAAAGTAAAGTCCGTACGGCTCCAATGCCTTGGCGAACTGCATGCCCATCGCGGGCGACGGACGAGCGTGACAGTCGACCATGATATCGATCGAGTCTCCCACGGCGTCGCGCATCGCAGCGACGCATGCCTCGGCAGCGCGAATCGGACGCAAGCCTTCGAGCGGCATCGTCGGCGGAACTGCCATGCTTTTGAAGGCGGTGAATCCTTCGTCGACGGCTCGGCTTGCCAGGTCGGCGAAGCGGGCAGCTTCCGCGGTACTCGTTTCATAGAAGTCTTCGAGTCTACCGCCGCCGAGATGACAGTACGTGCGAACTCGATCCCGAACCGGGCCTCCCCACAATTTCGAACACGGCACGCCAGCGACTTTGCCAGCGATGTCCCAAAGCGCGATGTCGATTCCAGAGATCGCGGTTGACCGGACGACGCCGTGGCCGTGCCAGAAGTGTTGGCGATACATCATTTGCCAAAGGTGCTCGATTCGTGTCGGGTCTTCGCCAAGGATTAGCTCGGCAAGATCTTCAATCGCTCCGACGATCGATCGCGTGTGCCATTCCAAGGTCGCTTCGCCCCAACCGTGCAGACCGTCTTGGTCCGTCACAACTTTGACAAACACCCAGTTACGCATGCGAGCATGACACACGTGCGTTTCGATGGCCTTAATCTTCATGTTCTTTCCGCCTTCGGTGTTACAGCATTGCGTCAATTCGATTCGAAAGTTCTTCGATCAATCGCTCCAAAGATCCAGGAGCAAGCCACGATATCACTTCTTGATAAATGCCTTCTCCGTAGATTTCACGCGGCGGCAAGTATGACGGCCCCCAACCGTTTGCGATCGTGATGACGATGATCGGGTTGTCGGGAAATCGTTTTCGGAGGCTTTCTTGCAGCAGGCTATAGGGCTCTCCTTGCACGGCGACCCAAATCGCATCGCCCATGCGCCACGTTGCGGTCTGTAGCGGAAAGCGTTTTCCGTCCGGTTTTCCCGCGAGCCTGCCTAGTGCGCGTTTTTGGCGCTCGGCGAGCGCTCGGAACTGTCGAGCAGCCTCCAGATCGCCGGCTTGCTGGGTAGCGTTTTCTTGTACGATCAGCCGATCGTATTCTGCCTGGACTTCGTCTCGATCGGCGAGGTCGCTGCGGTAGTCCAGATCGACCGGTTGACGATCGCAACTCCACGTCGCGAGTTGGCTCAGCTGGTCACGATCCATCGCTGTGCGTTTCCAAGTGCCGATCGCTGCGCCTGACACGACTTTTCCCGCGTACTCGTAAGCCGTGTT
>JAGQPC010000830.1 GCA_020426925.1 Planctomycetales bacterium
TCGCCGTCGTGGTCGTCGGCTACATAATCGCGACCGCGTGTTTCATGGTTGTGGTCCTCTTGCGACTGCACGTTCGAAGTATCTTGACAATAGCCGCTGTGACGGCGGGTTGGCTGGCAGTGACATACGTGCTTTTTATGAAGTTTCTGTACGTGCCGTTGCCTAGTGGAGCTTTGTGGGGATCGCTCAGCGGTTAGCGTCATGGAGATATTTCAGCAGCTTTCGGGCGGTTTCGCATACGTGATTGGCTGGACGCCCTTGTTCACAATCGCGTGCGGCGTTGCATTCGGGATCTTTGTCGGCGCTATGCCAGGGCTGTCGCCGTCCATGGGCGTAGCATTGCTGGTGCCGTTTACCTATGCAATGGATCCAGAGTTGGCAATTATATTGCTTGCTGCGGTCTACCTGGCGGCAGACTACGGCGGATCGATCACAGCGGTCACGATTAACGCGCCGGGTACGCCGGCCGCGGCAGTTACGGCTTTTGATGGATACGCGTTGACACAAAAAGGGCAGCCTGGAATTGGGCTGGGCATGTCGTTAATCGCGTCAACAGTTGGCGGAGTCTTCGGCACGTTGGTTTTGATATTCTTCTCCGGACCGTTGGCAAGATTGGCCGCGTCCTTTCAGCCGGCCGAGTACTTTGCGATCGCGGTTTTCGGTTTGACCAGCGTCTCGTCGATCGGCGGAAAGAATTGGGGCAGAGCGATTCTGATGGTGCTACTAGGGCTGCTGCTCAACACGGTTGGAATCGATCCGATTTCCGGAGTGAGCCGATTTACGTTCGGTCTCGCTGAACTTTACAACGGGTTTTCACTGATCCCGGTACTCATCGGCCTGTTCGCGATCAGCGAGGTATTGTTGCAGATAGATGAAGGCAAACTTGACACTCAACCGATTGACGTGGCAGCTGCTGAGTGGCCGTCATTTTGGGACTATCTACGGACTGGTCCGACAATTCTTTCCTCATCGCTGATAGGAACGATCGTCGGGGTCTTTCCAGGAGCAGGTGCCACTATCGCTTCCTTTGTGTCCTACGACATTGCCAAGAGAACTAGTAGGACCCCTGATAAATTCGGAACGGGCTGCGCCGAAGGAGTCGCTGCCGCAGAGGCCGCAAACAGCAGCTCGGTCGGCGGAGCACTCGTTCCACTGTTAACACTTGGCATTCCCGGAAGCGCGTCAACTGCGGTGCTTGTTGGAGCGCTCATGATTCACGATGTAGTCCCCGGTCCTCAATTATTTGAGTCCCATCCACGCATCGTTTATGGTCTGTTTGCCAGCCTGCTGATCGCGAATGTCGTGTTGTTGGCAATGGGGCTATTCGGAAGTCGTCTTTGGATTCAAGTATGTTCGGTTCCGAAACGTGTCCTCTATCCTTTAATTATCGCCGTGTCGTGTGTTGGCAGTTTTGCGATACGAAATTCAATGTTCGACGTCGCCAGCTGCGTCGCCTTTGGCGTCATCGGCTGGATGCTGCGAAGAAATAGTTTTCCGGTTGTTCCGATTGTTTTAGGAATGGTACTGGGCGATGTTGTTGAGATGAATTTCCGCCAAGCGGTTCTGATCGGTGGCTATAATACGTTCGTGACTCGGCCCGTTTGCCTAGGAATCCTTGTTCTGGCAACGTTGTCGATCGTTGTGCCAAAGCTGGTAAAAAGAATGAAGGCGCACTCATGAAGTCAGCTGCTTCACACAAACGGAGCATTTATTTGCCTCTTGCTGTGTGCGCCATAGTAGTCCTGCATGCTTTTTGCGAAACCGCGCTGAGCGAAGAGCTGCGGATTGGATACAGCTTTGCTCGGAAGGGCGGAGGTGGGATGGCGATGGCCACCGTCGAGGCAGACACTGGCAAGATTCTGTCACAAGACATCCAGTATCAGTCGGTTTATTGCACCGCACCCAAAAAGCTGCGATCGGTCGGCGACGGCAAAACGTTCGTGATGACGAACGATGACGAAATGATTCGCACGATTTTCGTGATCGACATCGAAGACTCCGGACGGTCGCGAGTCGTGCAGATGCCGGGTGTGCCCGATGAAGTTCGAGTAGCAGGCACTCAGTTGGTTATTACGTGCTCACGCGACTTTCTTGCAACGGTTGATATCAACAGTCGTCGAATCCTGGGAATGTGGGATGTCAGCCAGCTACTCAAGCCTCCGGGAAACCACCCACAAGACATTCTGGTTGTTCCTGACGGAAAGCACGCGATCGTCTCTTTTCAAAAAGATAGTCCAGGAGGCAAGAAACTCGGTGGACGTTTGGTCGTGTTCACTTTGCCTGGAATGGATGTCGTGTCCGACGTCGTACTCGGTCGTGACTATGAGCACTGGGAGCTGAAAAACAGTATTCGAAAAACTGGGCCAGGGCTAGAACTGATTTTCTTGGATGAACGAAACGACACCGTGTTGTCCACGGCAGATCATTATGGAGCCGTAGCACTGCTGCGATGGTCTGAATTGTTTGCGGGCAAACTGAATACATTAGAGTACCTCTCCACAGCGACTGACCGTTCCTGGGGTTATTCCTTTCCTGATAGAGGAGTGCAATTTGAGATCGGCAGCAATTCCTATTGTTTGGTCTGCAATGCAGGGGCCGACGGTGGGGCCGTGATCGTCGACTTGGAGCAATGGAAGATCGTCCACCGCATGCGGACTCGGTTCGGTCTAGAAAAACCAATATTCTTGCCGGAACTTGGCAAGGCATTCTCTTCGTGTCCAGGAAAACACAAGACACGCGTGAGGTCGGAGGTTGTGAAAAAATACGAGCCTCATCCCGTTTTGTCGGTATTTGATTTTGATGAAACTGATATCGCGAAAACGTCAGTTCGCCCGATTCGCATGAAAGCAAATCTCTTTCAAATTGGCGTGCTTCATCGCGATGGAAGAACGCCGTTGTTCATCATGTCATGCGGCCAAGATGCTGGTACTCGCGTGCTTATTTTTGATCCCGCGACAGAACGCTTACTCGACGATCAGTCGGCAATTGGGGCAGTTGTTCAATTTGAACGTAACTGAGTGAGGGCTTGAACCGTTGGCTCCGCTGCACACCATAGAAGTACGCTGGTTCCCAAGCGAACGGCCCTTTGAGGTTTCTCGGTATTTTTCCGCCGAGCATGAAGCTCCGGAACGGACCGACTGGTACGCCGTTCCGTCGCACGACGGCAGCGGCGTGAAGATTCGCGAGGGCCGGTTGGAAACGAAACTGCGATCTTCAGTTGTCGGGCGCCACGAATTTGGCGATGCGACGACCGGGCTGATCGAGACTTGGTCAAAGTGGAGTGTCGAATTGGCCGCGGACGATGCACCGTCAGAACTAATACTTGAGTCCGCTGGTTGGTTGGCCGTCGCGAAGCAGCGGTACGTGCGCCGGTTTGAAGTTCGCGCCAGCGAAATCTGGGAAACACTGGATCGGCCGCTTAATGGTTGCTCGTTCGAGCTGACAAAACTGACCGTCTACGATCGAGTCTATTGGACGACGGGATTTGAAGCGGTGGCCTTTCCGTCAAGCGATGGATCCGACGACCAACTTGCGAGGAACCTTCATCGCATCTTTGAGCGTATCAACTCAGAAACGACGCTGCCTCGACTCACGCTTGGCGACTCGAAAGGGTATCCCGCGTGGCTCAATTCTCCTGCCATCAATTGCATTCGGCGAACCTAGGGCGACATGCCAACGTGTCTACGACGAGTCCGTCTTGTGGTGTCGCGCGTTTCTAATTGAGATCAAGGTCGACACGATTGCTTTCGCGACATATAGCTGGATCAACGTGATTAGAAACGCAAAGCCAATTCCTTGACCGATCAGCAAGATGAGATCGACTGGCTCCGTAATTCCGCGTTGGCGAATCAGCAAACTTAGCGGTGCCAAATACATCGCGATGTATGTAATGACTAACATCGCCGTACTGGAGCTGAAACGCTTTTCGCCCTCCTTGACGTGGAAAAGACGCTCGCTGAGCGTCGCCAAAATCAACGTTGTTACAGTCCAGAACAACAGTACCAGCAGGAACGATGCCACGAAATCCAAACCGTCAGGTTGCGATGCAATCACGACGGAGATCAGCCAAATCAGAAACAACGCGACAAGGATTTGAGCAATTCGTGCAAGATGAACCATGGCGGATCTCAAGTGCGATGAGCGAAATAGTTAGTCTTCGTGCGATGCGACTGATTATTGTTGGCTAACTGCTATTAGATTTCGAATACGCCTGTCCACCGTTTGGCTGACGACTCGAGGCTGTTACAATTCGGGGCTTCGATACGCTCGGTGGATTGCAAGCATGGGAACACAATACGCGATTGAGCTGACCGATCTCGTCGTTGACTATCTTACTGGAAACGCGATCTCGGGCCTCAATTGGAAAGTCACACGTGGAGGCCACGCCGCAGTACTGGGGCCGAATGGTTGTGGTAAGTCAACTTTATTACGGGCTATAACCGCTTACGGGCATGTTACGTCCGGTACGGTCAAAGTATTGGGCGAGACGCTTGGAAAAGTCGAAGTACACCAACTCCGCCGCCGCTTGGGAATTGTCGATCCGACACTCGTTCGCTTGTTAGACGATGGAACGACGGCGGAAAAACTGGTTGCCACCGGTTTTCGCGGTCACTTGACGATTCTGTTCGACCGCCCATCGCCAGCAGAGCTCAAGGCGGCCCGCGGAGTCTTGCAGGAAATCGGTCTGGGCGATCATTGCAATCGAGGTTTCCACCAATTGTCGTCTGGGCAGCAGTCGAAAGTATGGCTTGCGCGAGCTCTCGTCAGCGAACCAGAATTGCTGATTCTCGACGAGCCAACTTCAGGCTTGGACATCGGTGCTCGCGAGACACTTCTATCTAGTTTAGAAGCGATGGTCCAAACGCGGCCTGAACTCACGACGCTGACTGTGACGCATCACCTGGAGGATTTGCCTGCCGCGGTGAATCAGGTCTTGTTGTTGCGGAACGGAAGAGCTGCCGCGCATGGTACGGCGGCAGATGTGCTTACGAATCAGCAGTTGTCGAACGTATTTGCGTGTCCGCTTACCGTTTCTCATTCGAATGGGCGATGGATGTGGCGTCCGAGCCATCTGTGTGATTAATTGCTAGCTTCGCGACGGCAAACGGCGAGTGCTCCAGATCCTATACGTAGAATGGGTCGCCACTTCCAACAGGGCGAATGAAGCACAGGACAACCGATGTGGCGAGAACAGCTCCGGCGAAAATCAATAGTGCTGGCAAGTACATTTTAAATCTCCTTATTTCTTTTCGATGGAGATAAGATGCAAGCGGCGTGCCAGCCAGAAAAACCACTATGTTGACCGCAAGGTTTTCCTAATCGTTTAAGTTAAGCTGCTGTCTGTCGTCGATTTGACTGCGGTTCGTCAATTCTGCGACGCATTCACGCAAATGCTTGAGTTCCGGTTATGAAGCCGTCAAACTCTACGATTTGAGAAAAGTCAGTTACACCTACCAAGGAGTGCGTTGATGATGCTTCGGCGATTGATGATCACGTTTGCATGTTTGACATCGTTTTGTGTTTTCGCAGCAGAAGCCTCCGCCGAGTCTGTGACTAATGTCGAGGCACAGCCATTCAAGGCTCAGGTGCGTCGAGTCGTGGAATCGCTGCAATTCGTTGGGCAGCCTTTGACTGTGGAGCTGCAAGCAAAGCTCAATGCAGCGCTGGACGAATCGGACGACGCGAAAGCGGTTACAGCAATTCAGGAGTCGCTCGATCCTTTGTGTGTGGCACTTGTGAATATCAATGCCGAAAGTCGCGTAAAGGTCGCGCCAGGTGACGTTCCTAAAAAACTTGTGGAACAAGGATGGACTGTTTTTCTTGTGAAGGTTCACAACGAAGCGGGCATTACGTCTCGTCTGCGAGTTTCCAGCCCGAATGCCGCTCCGCTTTATGCTCAATCCAGCGGCAGCCCCGCTCCAAATCTCAAAGTGTTGCCAAAAGACGTTCCTGACCGCTGGATGGACGTCAGTACGTTTGATAAACGCCCCCTTGTCGAAAACTTGTCGGGCTTGGCTGTTGAATACCGTATTGTCGAAGTTTTTAGCCGCGATTCAGGAAAGCGTGAAGCAACGCTTGCGTTTGATGTTGGGCAAGGCACTCAAGATTTGGGTTTTCGTAACTCCATCCCCGTTTTGTTCGATTGCGAACAGGCAGTACCGGTTACGCTTCGCGTTGTAGACCACGATGGAAAGCCGACGACAGGACAGTTCGTCTTTCGCGATGAACGAGGTCGAGTCTACCCGGCTCGAACAAGACGTCTCGAGCCCGATTTCTTTTTCCACGATCAGATTTATCGCCATGACGGAGAAACAATCAGCCTGCCGGCCGGCGAGTATTCTGTTTCGTATTCGCGCGGACCGGAATATTTGATCGAACAAAAGCAAATCACCGTTGAGCCGGGCGAATCGCAAACCGAGACATTTCCGCTCAAGCGTTGGATCCACATGGCCAAGCAGAACTGGTTTTCTGGTGATCACCACATTCACGCCGCCGGGTGTGCTCACTACGAAGCACCAACGCAAGGCGTCGAGCCGCACGCCATGATGAGGCACATTCTGGGTGAAGATCTTAATGTTGGCTGTGTACTTTCATGGGGACCGTGCTGGTATCACCAAAAGCAGTTTTTCGACGGAACCGTCCACCGGCTCTCGACGCCAGACTACTTAATGCGGTACGACGTCGAAGTGTCCGGATTCCCAAGTTCGCACTGTGGCCACCTTTGTTTGTTGCGGCTGAAAGAGGACGATTATCCGGGAACCACAAAGATCGAAGAATGGCCCAGCTGGGATTTTCCTGTATTGAAATGGGGGAAAGAGCAAGGCGGCGTCGTAGGGTTTTCACACAGTGGGTGGGGCATGGAAGTCCCAGGTGACACTTTGCCCAATTACAACATGCCTCGATTTGACGGGATTGGTGCGAACGAATATGTCGTCGACGTTGTGCACGGAGTTTGCGATTTCATTTCGTCGGTTGACACTCCAATTATTTGGGAACTCGCCGTTTGGTACCACACTCTGAATTGTGGTTACACCTGCCGGATCAGTGGCG
>JAGQPC010000831.1 GCA_020426925.1 Planctomycetales bacterium
TTCGCGGCCAATTTCGCACTGCGCCACGGGACGGAACGGCAAGCAAGTTCACGATTGCTTTCGGTGGCGGAGCGGCTTACTTGCCATACAAAGAGCGTATGTGGCGAACCATCGAACAGGCAGCCCCGAATCTTTTGTTGTTGCTCGGCGACAATGTCTACATTGACGACCCAACGAATGAACCATACCAGCGGTTCTTGTATTATCGTCGCCAATGCCAACCAGATTTCCGACGACTGACCGCATCGGTAGCAACGTATTCAATTTGGGACGACCACGATTTCGGGAAGAACGATTGTCACGGCGGACCCGAGATCGATTTGCCTCCGTGGAAGATTCCCGTTTGGGAAGTCTATCGAAACAACTGGGTGAATCCTGCCTACGGCGGCGGCAGAAACGACCGCGGTTGTTGGTACGTGTTCCAACGAGGCGACGTGAAGTTTTACATGCTGGATGGCCGCTACTACCGAGATCCGAAGCCGACTAACGGCACCGCGCCAACGATGTTGGGAGCTACCCAAAAAAAGTGGCTCAAGCAGGAACTCAAGAACTCAAAAGCGAAGCTCAACGTCCTATGTTCACCGGTTCCGTTCAGTGGCGGGAATCCTGACAAGTGGACAGGGTTTGTTGCGGAGCGTGACGAGATCTTCACATTCATCGAAGACAACGACATTCGCGGTGTGCTGCTGCTATCGGCTGACCGACACCGTTCTGATTTGTTGGTTCACCGCAGGCCAAACGGTCGCCGCTATTTTGAATTCATGAGTTCGAAATTGACCAACCATCACACCCATCGCCCAGCAAACGAAAATGATGGAGCATTGTACTCGTACAACAAACTATGCTCGTTCGGCCTCGTCACATTTGACACGACCGATCGCAGTAAAAGTCGAATTGGATATCAAGTTATCAACATCAACGGTGAACAGGTTTTCGAATTCAACACGTCGGTCGAACATCAGTAGCAACAGCTTTTTGGCGTAGTGACTTAGCTGCGTTTTTTTGTTTCCACGAAAAGTGCTCGCTTCTGTCCAGGAAGCGAGTAGTGGAAACCGCAATCCATAAACAAAGACTCGACGGCCGTTATGGCCATCAACTCGCAAACATCTAACTCGATTGCGCGGGTAACGCATAAGCTCACGAGTTTTCGACCGAGCCCCTGGCCTTGGTAAGAATCCGCGACACAAAGACACTGGACCTCGGCGAGCTTCTGCGAATAAACCTCAACGGCAGCGAAGCCGACGATCACCGAGTTACATTCAGCAACGAATCCGTTCTTCAGAAGAATCGACAGTTCGTTCGGCGACCTCGGCAAAATCTGCTGGCGGCCTACAAATGGCGCTAGGAACTGCGTCAGTGGTTCAAGGTCGTCTTGCCGAGCTTCACGGATAGCCAATGAATCAGTCATGTGAATTAAGTAGGCGTACTTCCTGCCAGCGGCGAATTGGCCACTGTTGAGCGGCCGGAACTTAAGGCAAGCGGACTTTCGTAATGTTTGACAACGTGCCTGTGCGAGCCCGCAGTTACTATGCGGGATTGCAAACCGCGTAAATGTACACCACCTGCGGTGTCGGGAACTAGAGACGTGCAACCAGCAGGAAATGGCACACCGCGATTCAAGACACTGGTTGCCAGCACAAAATCCCCGGGGGCGCGAGAACCATCCGCAGGGCCAGCGCAACTCATGATATCCAATGGACTTGCTAGCACCAGAATGCATTTCTACTAGCCCACCTGCGGATTTCGCCCTTTGACAGACGGTGTTCGTTTGGGGTTATAAGTCTTGGTCGTGCAGATGCGCGGTCTGCAGGCAACAAACGCAATTTTCCAAGGCACCAGCGTGGCAAGACGCGGGCAATAGTCAATGCTTTTGACTTTTTTGGATTGGCACGATGATTGCTCCATTCAGGTCGCAGGCGGACGTTTATCTAGTTTAATAACAGCCAGCGTTCGCAACCGTGACAGAAAACCTAGTTGTAGTCGGTAACGGGATGGCAAGCCAAGCGTTTTGCCGCTGCTTGACCGATTGGCGGAACGTTCATGAACGGTTTAACCTTACAGTCATTGGCGATGAGAATCATCTTGCCTACGATCGAGTTCATCTATCTTCGCTATTTAATGGAAAAACTGCCTCCGATCTTCAGTTGGAACCTGCTGATTGGTACAACGCCCGAAAAATCAGGGTCGTAACCGGGCAAACTGTGCGCTCGATTGATCGTTTCGAACGAACAGTGCATACCGATTTGGGCACCGCGTTTTCCTATGACAAACTTGTCATCGCGACCGGTTCTCGTCCATTTGTTCCACCGATTGCCGGAACAGATCTCGAAGGCGTCTTTCTGTACCGCACGATTGACGATGCGCACAAGATCGCAAACGCTGGAGCCAGTTGCGACTCTGCGGCGGTTCTAGGTGGTGGTCTTCTCGGGCTTGAAGCCGCAAAGGCTCTGCACGATATGGGGATCGTTACGCATGTCGTTGAGATGGCCCCCGGTTTAATGCCTCGGCAGCTGGACCGACTAAGTGCAAGCGTACTTAAGTCCCGCGTGGAGCGAATGGGCGTCAAGGTGCATGTGACGAAACGAACTGAATCGATCGAAAAACACGGCGACTATCTGATCTTGCGATTCGATACAGGTGAATCACTGTCGGTAAAAATGGTGGTCGTGTCTGCCGGAGTTCGACCACGTGACGAACTAGGCCGTCAAGCTGAGCTTGAAATCGGCAGCCGAGGAGGCATTGTCGTCGACGATAGCCTCCAAACCAGTGACTCGAACATTTACGCCATCGGAGAATGTGTTTCTCACCACAATACCGTATACGGTCTGGTTGCGCCGTGCCAAGAGATGACGCAAGTGCTCGCCGAAAGGCTCAACGCCACGTCGGACTTGAAGTTTCAGTCGGGTGATCGTTCCGCACAGCTAAAACTGCTTGGAATCGACGTATTCACGTTCGGTGAACCACTTGGCGAATCATCGGAAGCCCAATTACTCACATACCAAGGCGATCTGAATTGCCGCTCTGTCTTGGTCCGAAACAAACGGCTTGTTGGCGCGATAGGAGTGGGTGAATGGCCAGAGGCCGCGAGAATTCGAACAGCAATTACATCATCGCGCAGATTGAAAAGCTGGGAAATCAATCGGTTCCAAAACTCTGGATTCTTGTGGCGTGGGCAAAATACACTGGATTCGGTCCGAAACTGGCCACCAGAATCCATCATATGCAGTTGCAAAAAGATCTCGCAATCAGACATCGTGTCCGCAATCCAGGGCGGATGCCTAACGGTTGCTGACTTGCGCGAAAAAACCAGTGCGTCGTCCGTTTGTGGTTCATGCCAAGGTCTGCTGAATGAATTGGTTGGAGATTGCGAAAAAGAAGTTTCGAATGTAGCAGGTTGGCGTGGGCTAATGATTGCCTCTGCGATCGCATTGGTAGCACTGTCATGCGTTTTCGTGATTGGGCCAATCGATTATTCCTCGTCGGTTGCCGACGCGCGGCACCAAATCGATTTCATTTGGCGCGACGGATTCAGCAAGCAGATTTCTGGCTTCGCGTTGCTAGGCGTAATGCTGGCCTCGTTGCTGCTGTCACTTCGGAAGCGAATACCAAAGTTGACTCTTGGTCAATTTGCGACTTGGCGTACTGCGCATGCCATTCTTGGTTGCATTACGGTTTTCGGCATTCTCGCGCATACAGGTTTCCATATGGGCAGCAACCTGAACTTTTGGCTCATGAGTTGCTTCATCGGAGTCAATCTGATCGGTGCGCTAACAGGATTGGTTTCGTCGGTCGAGTCACGTGTAGGCGGACAGATAGCCATCGCAGTCCGCCGCTGGAGGCCACGGTTTACTTTGTTGCACATTTTCATGTTTTGGCCGCTACCAGTATTGATTACCGCCCACGTATTTAGCGTCTACTTTTGTTAATCAACGAAAGGATTGATGAAATATTTCCATGCAAGGCTACCGGCCAGTTTTCGCTTGGGCGCTCATGACATTGTCTGTTGGCGCTTATTTGGGACTGGCTATTAGCACGCAAAATGTTGCGACAAAGCGGGTCTTCTTGCCTGGAACAACGACGCACGGACACTACCAAATCGAACTAGCGTGCAATGCGTGTCACGAGGACTTCAACGGTGTCAGGCAGGACGCTTGTACTGACTGCCATGGAGCCGACTTGAAACGAGACAAAGACACTCATCCGGCTAGCAAGTTCAATGACCCAACCAATGCGGACCGGCTTGCTGTGTTGGACGCTCAGAAATGCACAACTTGTCATCGTGAGCACGTACCGAACAGGACAGGAGCAATGGGACTGTCGCTTCCAGTTGACTATTGCTTTCATTGCCATTCGTCTGTCGCAGACCAACGCCCCAGTCACAAAGGCATGAAGCACGATTCGTGTCAGTCAGCCGGGTGCCACAACTATCACGACAACCAAGCGTTATACGAATCGTTTTTGTTCAAGAATGTAGACCAGGCAGACTTGTTGGTTGATCCAAAGAATCCGCACCGACTAGTGGCGACAGACAACAGCGACTTGCAGCTGCACGCATCGGATGCGGATGCGCCGATAGATTTGCTGCTGCGGCCAATTGTTGAAGACTGGGAAAACTCGATACACGCCCGCGATGGAGTCAACTGCCGAGACTGCCACGACGTTACCTCAGAAGACGAACGAGATCGAACTTGGGTCAACCAGATCGGAGTTAACTCGTGTAAGCGCTGTCACGAGGGCGAAGCCAAATCGTTTATGAATGGCCGGCATGGTATGCGACTTGCTGTTGGTTTGAGTCCGATGGCGGTGAGTGATGCACGTCTCCCAATGCATCACGAATCGTCGCATAAAACGGTGGGTTGCTCAGCTTGTCACACACCACATAGGTACGACACCAAGTTTGCTGCCGCAGATGCGTGCATCAGTTGCCACGCGGATCAGCACAGTCTGAACTACGTCAGCAGCAAACACTTTGAATTGTGGCAAGCCGAGCTCTCAGGAAACGCGCCGCACGGAAGCGGGGTTTCCTGTGCAACCTGTCACTTGCCGCGTGCAGAAGTCGACGGCGAGATCGTCGTTGAGCACAACCAAAACAACAATTTGCGACCAAATGAAAAGATGATTCGTAGCGTCTGCATGAACTGCCACGGCCTCGAGTTCAGTCTGAACGCCTTGGCAGATCCGGACCTTGTTAAAAACTGTTTTGCCGGTCAACCCAGTGTCAACATCGACAGTGCCCAAATGGCCAAACGATGGTTTGAGGAGAAAGAATCAAAGCGTCAAAAAAAGTAGGCGGGACAACTAATCGTATTCTGGAGTGAAAGGATGACGCACCTGGCGCTCCGTAACTTCTGAGAGGAATGAAATGAAGTATCGAGTCTCGCTTATTTCGTACGGGGTGCTGAATCTTGCTGTGTTGCTTGCAAGCGGCTGCGGTAGCTCTAATGCTGCTGCGTCGAGTCAGTCAGCTGGCGCGGGGATCAGTCCCAAGAAATTTGCCGACGCGGTTCATGCCGTCATGATGGCCGATCGCACTGTTTACGCATCACAAGTCGTAACGCGGCTGAAGAAACAGGATTCTCCCGTCAAGCCAGACGAATATTGGCAAGACGAAACGACCGGACACGCGATACCGCTTCCAGCTCAGATGTTCCGAATGGGAGCGGAGCTTGTTGCCGAAGACCCAGGTGCCGGCTTTACGTACAGCCTAAAATCGCTATGGCCATTGAATTCGCAGCATAAACCAGCATCTGATTTTGAGATTGAAGCACTGACGTTCCTGAGTAAGAACCCAGGCGAAAACTTTTATCAGGAAGAAACGCTGGGAGGAAAGAAATACTTCACGGCATTCTATCCTGACCGTGCCGTTGCTGAGGCGTGCTGGTCGTGCCACAACGATCATCCCAACAAAGCCGAAGACTATCCGGAATTTAAAGAAGGCGACGTGATGGGAGCCGTCGCGGTCCGTGTTCCACTTGAATAGCGCTGGCGGGCGATTCGTTGTTATCGGGCTATTTGTGCTCGCCGCAAAACTGTGCAAACAATCAAAGGACAAATCATGACTCCAGAAGAAATCGAACTTGTACAAAAGACATGGGCAAGCGTTTCACGTAACGCCGACGCTGTTGCCGAGCTGTTTTATCAAAGGCTGTTTCAGCTTGATCCCAAACTGCGATCGCTGTTCACATCCAACATGATTGAGCAGGGAAGAAAGCTAACTCAAATGATTAGCGTCGCGGTCAACAATCTTAACCAGCTAGACGAAATACTGGATGCAGTCAAAGACCTTGGAGTAAGACACGTTTCGTACAATGTTAGTGAATCGGACTACGATACGGTCGGTGAAGCATTGCTGTGGACATTGGAAAAAGGACTCGGCTCCGATTTCACGCCGGAAGCTAAAGCTGCCTGGACCGAGACTTACTCGACGCTTGCTTCTGTGATGAAAGACGCAGCAGCTGCAGTTGTCTAACGCCCTTTTATCAACGTTTACTTCCAAACGCAGACACCCTCTGGGTCCCCGCACCGCTCAGTTCATGAACGCTCACCACAAACGAATCGCGTATCTTGATTTGGCTGTTGGTTCGCCTTGCTTCATGAACTTCCGGTGCGGGACCTTCTCTCATTGACCTGCGCTAAGGTCACGCTTGGCCAACAAGATAAGCACGCT
>JAGQPC010000832.1 GCA_020426925.1 Planctomycetales bacterium
CAGCACCGAATTCCGGGGGCTCGCTACGCTCGACCCCGGCCACCCACAAAATTGCTCAACAACGAAGTGCTAGGCTGCCAGCTACCAAATTCGAATACGCTCGTTTTCCGGACGGAAGAGCCGATCGGTCGGTTTTACGTTAAACGCTTCGTAGAACGCATCGATATTGATGACGGGCCCATTTGCGCGATACCACGACGGAGCATGAGGATCAGATTTCAGGCGCCGGATCATTTCGGCATCGCGGTATTTGCGTCGCCAAACCTGACTCCAGCCGAGAAAGAACCGTTGATCACCGGTCCATTCATCGACCACAGGCGCGTTTTGGCCTTTTAGTGACAACCGGTACGCTTTGTGGGCAATCGACAGTCCGGAAAGATCGGCAATGTTCTCACCGAGGGTGAGCTGACCGTTGACGTTTTCTCCCGGAAGCGGTGAATACTCATTGAACTGATCCACCAGCTTCCGCGTCAAAGCTTCGAACGCGTGACGATCTTCAGGCGTCCACCAGCTCTTCAGATTTCCGTCTCCGTCGTACTTGCTTCCTTGGTCGTCGAAACCGTGACTGATTTCATGACCAATGACCGCGCCGATCGCTCCGTAGTTTACGGCATCATCGGCCTCCATATTGAAAAACGGAGGCTGCAAAATCGCCGCTGGAAAGACGATCTCATTTTTCGTCGGATTGTAGTAGGCGTTGACTGTCTGAGGAGTCATGCCCCACTCTTCGCGATCGATCGGCTTGCCAAGTTTGTTGACTTCGCGCTCGTGTTCAACGCGAACCGAGCGTTTAATATTCCCAATCAAGTCGTTCGGATCGATCTTCAGATTCGAATAATCTTTCCAGACATTCGGATAGCCAATCTTCACCGTAAACTTCGACAGTTTCTCTTTCGCACGAGCCTTTGTGGCATCAGTCATCCAGGGCAATTCATCAATACTAACGTCAAACGCCTTGATTAAGTTGTCGACGAGTTCCTCCATGCGAGCCTTCATCTCAGGCGGAAAGTATTGTTCGACATACAAACGGCCCACGACTTCGCCGAGCGATCCTTCGACGGTCGCCACGCCTCGTTTCCAACGCGGTCGCAACTCAGGCACACCTGCTAGAGCTTTTTCATGAAAGTTGAAACTCGCATCGATAAATTCTTGCGACAAGAACGACGACGTCGAATCCATCAGGTTGAACTTTAGATAACGCTTCCACGCATCGACGCTCGTTTCGTGAAAGATTTTGTCGAGGCCTTCAAAAAAGCTGGGTGACGTGACAATCAGATCACCGTCGTAGGAGATTTCCGCAGTTGCCAGATAATCTTGCCAATCGAAGTGTGGCATCAGCTTCCCTAGATCGACCTGAGAAAACTTGTTGTATCGCTTGTCGGCATCTCGGAGCTTCGTACGTTCCCACTGCACTTCAGCCAGTTTTGTTTCTAGAGCAAGGATTTCGTCACCGACGCCGGACGCGTCAAGCTCGCATAGGGCGAACAGCTTATCGACAAATGACACCAACGCTTTCTGCGCATCCTTGAACCTTGGATTGTCGTCCAGGTAATAATCGCGGTCAGGCAGCGAGGTGCCACTTTGCACTACATAGACGATGTACTCGGTCGAGTTTTTGCTGTCAGGAGCGATGTACATCCCGATCGGAGTACCGATTCCGCGAACCTGGCAGTAGCCGAAGTACTTAACGAGGTCCTTGTGATCGCTGATCGCGTCGATCTTCGCCAATTCATCTGCGATCGGCTTCCAACCGAGCGCGTTGGTTCTGTCCTCGTCCATGAAGCTTTTGTAAAGATCACCAACCTTTTGCGCATCCGATCCTTCGACGCTTTCCTTTTCCGCTGCGGTTTCGATGATTTCTCGAATTCTCTTTTCCGACAAATCGGCCAACACAGTAAACGCCCCATAGTTTGACTTGTCCGAGGGAATTTCGGTCTCATCAAGCCACTTGCCGTTGACGGCTTTGTAGAAGTCATCTTGTATCCGCGTTCCGTCGGCGAATGTCGTCCGGTCAATTCCCGAATCGCGAACTTGACCAAGGCACGTCGAAGTGAAAACAAGCAAAGCAGGCAGAGCAATCAGAATTCGCAACATCAATCGATTCCAGTAAGTATGAACAGTAGTGAAGCAAATCATCTTAGCGTTATCGAGTGCTCACGTGAACTTCGGTTGCCACATCACTGCAAACATCGCGTTTGCAGTGAACCTACCCGAGTGAGCGCTCATGCCGTTATAATTACCACGTCGTTTCCCGTGCCATCGCAACACCGCAAACTATACTTGAGCCAACCGATGCCCGAAAACAATTCCTCCGAACGTATTGTGTCGGTCGAAAACGTTAGCAAACAGTACCGCCGTGACCAAAACGTGCTCAACGTGCTTTCCAATTTGAGTCTTGAGCTCCACGCCGGTGACTACGTCGCGTTGATGGGGCCGTCTGGATCGGGAAAATCAACGCTGCTCAATTTGATTGCTGGGTTGGACAAACCAACATCTGGACGCGTCACGGTTTGCGAACAGGACCTGGGAAAATCGTCGCAAGGCGAATTGGCCAAATGGCGAGCTCGGCACATTGGATTCATTTTCCAGATGTACAACCTGATTCCCGTGCTAACCGCGTACGAAAACGTCGAGCTACCGCTGACGTTGACACCGCTGAAAGG